>CBDTVS010000203.1:0-4284 GCA_965364245.1 uncultured Gammaproteobacteria bacterium
CGCCGAGGAGCCGGTGGTGATCCACCCGGCGCGCTACGAGCCGGTCGCGAGCCTGCGCCTGAGCGGCCCGGAGAACCTCGACGAGCTGCGCCGCCTGGCGCGGCGCATGGAGCGCGAGCTGCTCGCGCGCGGCATCGACCGTATCGACGTCGACGGCCTGCCCGAGGAGGCGATCCGCATCACCTTCGACCCGCTCGACCTGCAACGCCTCGGCCTCGACCTCGCCGAGGTCGCCGGCCGCATCGACCAGCTGAGCAACGACCTGCCGGCCGGCCTGGCCGGCAGCGACGACAGCGCGCGCGAACTGCGCAGCCTCGACCAGCGCCGCGACCCGGCCGGCTTCGCGAACCTGCCGCTGGTCGGCGAGGGGGCGGCGCGCATCGACCTGGGCTCGGTGGCACGGATCTCCCGCGAACCGATGGAGCGCCAGCCCGAGATCAGCGTCGACGGCCAGCGCGCCATCGTGCTGCAGCTGTCGCGCACCGCCGCCGGCGACTCGCTGGAGGCGGCGCGCGTGCTCGATGCGTGGTACGCCGAGACCCGCCCGACGCTGCCGCCGGGCGTCGAGCTCGAGGTGTTCAGCGAACGCTGGGAGCTGATCCTCGACCGCATCAACGTGCTGCTCAAGAACGGCGCGGGCGGTCTGCTGCTGGTGCTGATCACGCTGTTCCTGTTCCTCTCCGGCCGCGTCGCCTTCTGGGTCGCGGTCGGAATCCCAGTCTCGTTCATGGCCACCCTGGCGGTGCTCTACCTGGCCGGCGGCAGCATCAACATGGTCAGCCTGTTCGCGCTGATCATGGGCCTCGGCATCATCGTCGACGATGCCATCGTCGTCGGCGAGGACGCCCAGGCACACCACGACATGGGCGAGGACCCGCTACGTGCCGCCGAGGGCGGGGCCCGGCGAATGCCCGGCCCGGTGCTCGCGTCGTCGCTGACCACCGTCGCCGCGTTCCTGCCGCTGATGCTGGTCGGCGGCGTGATGGGCAACATCCTGTCGACCATCCCGCTGGTGATCGTCAGCGTGATCCTCGCCTCGCTGATCGAGAGCTTCCTGATCCTGCCGGGGCACCTGCGCGGCGCCTTCCGCCACGCCCACCGGCGTCGTCCCCTGCGCGAGCGCCTCGACGCGGCGTTCGAGCGTTTCCGCGACCGGCGCTTCCGGCCGCTGGTCGACCTCGCGCTGCGCCACCGCGCCAGCACGCTCGCGGTCGCGGTGGCCTGCCTGGTGCTCGCGGTCGGCCTGCTGGCCGGCGGGCGCCTGAGCTGGGTCTTCTTCCCGTCGCCGGAGTCGACCACGCTGAATGCCAACGTGCGCTTCGTCGCCGGCACGCCGCGCGCCACGGTCGACCGCTTCCTCGCCCACCTCGAGGCGACGCTGGAGGCGAGCGACGCGGCGCTCGGCCCGGGGGTGGTCGCCACGCACTACGTCTCGCACGGCGCCTCCACCGGGCGCGGGCGCAGCCGCGACGGCGAGCGCATCGGCGGGCTGTTCGTCGAGCTCGTCGCGCCCGACGCGCGCACGGTGCGCAACCGCGAGTTCATCAACGCCTGGCGCGAACGGGTCGCGGTGCCGCACGGCGTCGAGAGCTTCACGATCAGCGAGCAGCGCACCGGCCCGGTCAGTCGCGACCTCGAGATCCGGCTCGCCGGCGACGATCCCGAGCGGGTCAAGCAGGCGGCGCTGGCGCTGGGCGAGGCGCTCGCCGCGCTGCCCGGGGTCAGCGCCATCGACGACGACCTGCCCTACGGGCGCGAACAGCTGATCTACCGGCTCAGCCCGGCCGGACACGCGCTCGGCCTGACCATCACCGACCTCGGCCGGCAGTTGCGTGCCGCCTACGACGGCCTGCGGGTGCAGCGCTTCCAGGACGGTCCCGACGAGGTCGAGGTGCGGGTCGAGCTGAGCCGCGACATCCAGCGTCGCATGCGCCACCTCGAGCAGCTGCCGATCCAGCTGCCCGACGGGCGCTTCGCGCCGCTTGGCAGCGTCGCCGACTGGACCTCGAAGCGCGGCTTCGAGACGCTGCGCCATGCCGACGGCCGCCTGGCGGCGACCGTGACCGCCGACATCGACAGCGCGGTCAACAACACCGAGCGCGTGACCCAGGCGCTGGCCGACGCAACGCTGCCGCGGCTGGCCGCGCTGCACGGCGTCGAGTTCTCGCTCGAGGGCGGCACGGCCCGCCAGGCCGACGCGCTCGGCGACCTGCGCACCGGCATGCTGCTCGGGCTGCTGCTGATCTACATCGTGCTCGCGTGGGTGTTCGGCAGCTACGGCTGGCCGCTGATCGTCATGAGCGCGATCCCGTTCGGCCTGACCGGCGCGGTGTTCGGTCACTGGCTGCTGGGCATGGACCTGACGCTGCTGTCGCTGTTCGGCTTCTTCGGCCTGTCCGGCATCGTGGTCAACGACTCGATCATCCTGGTGACCTTCTACCAGCGCCTGCGCAACGAGGGCTGCGCGGTGCACGAGGCGCTGGTCGAGGCGGCCTGCCAGCGCCTGCGCGCGGTGCTGCTGACCTCGCTGACCACCATCGCCGGCCTCACGCCGCTGCTGTTCGAGACCTCGACCCAGGCGCAGTTCCTGATCCCGATGGCGGTGTCGATCGCCTTCGGCCTCGCCTTCGCGACGCTGCTGATCCTGGTCGTGGTGCCGAGCATGCTGTCGCTCTACGAGCAGCTGCACGCGCGCCGCGCCGCGACCCTCGCCGACCAGCCGACCTGACCGGGGTCAGCGCGGTCGCCGGGAGGTCCCCCTACCCTTGTCGCGAATCCAGACCCGGAGTCGAACCATGGACGAGAGCACGCGAACCGAGATCGAGGCCGCCGCGTTCCGCGGCCTGGTCGAGCACCTGCGCCAGCGCACCGACGTGCAGAACATCGACCTGATGAACCTGGCCGGCTTCTGCCGCAACTGCCTCGCCAAGTGGTACCGCGCCGCCGCCGCCGAGCGCGGGGTCGAGCTCGACGACCCGCAGGCGCGCGAGATCATCTACGGCATGCCGTTCCCGGAATGGAAGGCGCACCACCAGGCCAAGGCGAGCGAGGAACAGCTGCAGCGCTTCGAGGAGACCAAGCCGCTGCACGCCAAGATCAGCGGCCACAGCTGAACCAAAGTCTGCTGTCGGGCTGAAGCCCGACCCACATCCTGCTCGCCGGTCGTGCCCCTGTAGGTCGGGCTTCAGCCCGACAGAAATGCGTGATCGGGAAGGTGTGACCCGGCCTCAGTCGACGAACAGCGTCAGCACCCCGGTGTAGCCGTACAGGCGGCCGTTGTAGATCTCGCCGTTGGCGAAGAAGCCTACCAGCGGGAAATCCCCGAGCCCCTTGCGGATCGCCAGCAGCTCCTCCGACTGGTCGCCGAACTGGTGGCGGCCGCGCCCGACACAGCTCACGTAGACCCCGCCGCGCGGCGTGCGCCCGTCGAGGCGCCGTGCCAGCCGCTGCAGCATGCGCTCGAGGTCGGCGCGCGCGGTGTTGCCGTCGCGACGGCAGAACATCAGCTGCTCCTGGCCCTCGAGGTCGTCACCGATCGCGACCAGGCTGCGCTTGGGATCGAGCCCCACCAGGTTGCGCACCAGGTAGTCGCCGGTGTCGGTGTGCGGCACCGGCAACGCGGCGAAGATGTAGCCGCCCATGCGCTGCAGGTCGCGCGCGATCACCTCGCCGACGTCCTCGCGCAGCACCTCCAGCGCCGGGCGCCCGTCGAGGCGCACGGCGATGTTCCGGTGCACCTCGCTCAGCGCATGCACCGGTCCGAGCGGCGAACAGCCCTGGGTGTGGTCGGTGAGCACGCCGACCGCGTTGTCGAACAGCACCCCCGACAGGCCGCCACAACGCACCCCGCCGGCGACCTGCGCGTGCACCGTTTCCGAGGCGCTGAGCCCGCCGTTGACGAAACCGACCGACGCGTGACCTGCAAGCTGGCCGAGCAGCAACGGCGTGGCCGCATCGGTCGGGTCGCCGTGCAGCAGCGCGAAGACGCCGTCACGATCGGCCAGCCACGTCTCGACCTCGGGCGGCAGCTGGTCACCGTCGGGGGCGAGCAGCTGGAAGCGCTCGCGCGGCAGGTCGGCGAGCATGACCGCCAGTGCCGGAACGTCGTAGATCTCACGCCCGCTCAGCGCCAGGCCGTCGCCGACCGTGCCGGCCCAGGTGACCTGGGGACAGGCCGTGCGCAACACCTGCAGCGCCTCGTCGAGGCGGCCACCGATCACCCCGGTCGCATAGATCAGGCCGAGCGACGCACCTTCAGGCAGCGGCTCGAGCTGCTCCAGGCAG
>CBDTVS010000204.1:0-4245 GCA_965364245.1 uncultured Gammaproteobacteria bacterium
GTCGAGGATCTCGACCCGCCACGCGAGGTGCCCGGCGCGGCCGATGCCATCCTCGCCGCTCTCGAGCGGCACGGGCTGACCTGGGACGGCCCGGTCCTCTACCAGTCGACCCGCACGGACGCCTACCTCGACGCACTCGAACAGCTCGCGGCTGACGGCCACAGCTACCGGTGCGATTGCAGCCGCAGCGCGATCGCGCGCATTGCACGTTCCGGCCTCTGTGGCCCCGTCTACCCTGGAACCTGCCTGGCGCACCCGCCCGCAACCGACCGTGACTGCGCGATCCGCCTGCGCACGGCGGGCGTCACGTTGGCCATCGAAGACGGCCACTACGGCAGGCTCGAGCTCGACCTCGCGCGGGAGATCGGCGATTTCGTGCTGCGACGCGCCGACGGCCTGTTCGCCTACCAGCTCGCCGTGGTAGTGGACGACGCCGCCCAGGGCATCACCGAGGTGGTGCGTGGTGTCGACCTGCTGGAACTCACCCCGGCCCAGGTGCTTTTGCAGCGACGGCTCGGGCTGCCGACACCTGGCTACCTGCATCACCCGCTCGCCGCATCCGCGCAGGGTGCGAAGCTCAGCAAGCAGACCGGGGCCCGGCCGCTCACCGACGGCGACCCGCGACCCGACCTGCTCGACGCGCTCACCTTCCTCGGCCAGGAACCGCCCGGCGAGTTACGCTCGGCCGGACTCGACGAGTTCTGGCACTGGGCCGTTACGCACTGGCGACCGGAACGCATGCCCGGAGCACGCAGCGCGGCGGCACCCGCTCGTTACGAAATGTAACGCCTTCTGGTAGGCTTGCGCCATGCGCGCCCCCACGGACAAAGGCCGGCAATCCGACCTGGTCATCCTGCTGTTCCTGTTCGCGCTGTTCCTGATGCTGCCGCCCTTCGTCACCTGGTGGGCGACCGCGGGCCTCGGCTGGTACGTCCCCTACCTGATCTGGGGGCTGGTGATCCTGCTCGCCGCGTGGCTGCAGATGCGCGGGGCCAAGCATGACGTTTGAGCTGCCCGGCCTGTTCCTGGTCGGGGTCGGCTACCTGCTGCTGCTGTTCCTGATCGCCTACGCCGCGGAGCGTGGCTGGGTGCCCCCGGCGGTAACCCGCCACCCGTTGACCTACGTGCTGTCGCTGGGCGTCTACGCGACCTCGTGGAGCTTCTACGGCAGCGTCGGATTCGCACGCAGCCAGGGCTACAACTTCCTGACCGTCTACCTCGGCGTCACCCTCGCCTTCCTGCTCACGCCGGTGCTGCTGGTGCCGATCCTGCGCCTGACGCGGCGCTACCAGCTCACCTCGCTGGCCGACCTGTTCGCGTTCCGCTACCGCAGCCAGCTCGCCGGCGTCATGGTCACGCTGTTCATGCTGGCCGGCACGCTGCCCTACATCGCACTGCAGATCCAGGCGGTCACCGAGTCGATCGGCGTGCTGACCCAGGAGGCCGCGCCGTCGACGCTGGCGCTCGGCTTCTGCATCTGCCTGACGGTGTTCGCGATCCTGTTCGGCGCACGGCACATCTCGCCGCGCGAGAAGCACGAGGGGCTGGTGCTCGCGATCGCCTTCGAGTCGCTGATCAAGCTCGTCGCGCTGCTGACCGTCGGCCTGTTCGCCTACTTCGGCGTGCTCGGCGGTCCGGCCGGGCTCGAGTCCTGGCTGCAGGTCAATCCCGAGGCGATCGACGCGCTCTACCGGCCGGTCACCGAGGGGCCGTGGGCCACCTACCTGCTGCTCGCCTTCGCCGCCGCGTTCCTGCTGCCGCGCCAGTTCCACATGGCCTTCACCGAGAACCTCGCGCCGAGTGCCCTGCCGGTCGCGGCGTGGGGCTTTCCGCTGTTCCTGCTGCTGCTAAACCTGCCGATCCCGCTGATCCTTTGGGCCGGCCAGGCCAGCGGCACGCCGGTCGCGCCCGACTACTACGCCCTCGGCATCACCCTCGAGGGCGGCGGCACATTGCTGCCGCTGCTGGTCTACGTCGGCGGCATCTCGTCGGCCAGCGCGATGATGATCGTCACCACACTGGCGCTGTCATCGATGTGCCTCAACCACCTGCTGCTGCCGCTCACCTACCCCGACCCCAAGCTCGACGTCTACCGCTGGCTGCTGTGGGGCCGGCGCCTGCTGATCGGCATGATCATCTTCGCCGGGTTCATCTTCTACCTGGTGCTGCAGCACAACCGCGGCCTGGTCGAACTCGGGCTGATCTCGTTCGTCGCCGTCGCGCAGTTTCTGCCCGGCGTGTTCGGCCTGCTCTACTGGCCACGGGCCACGCGGCGCGGCTTCCTCGCGGGCCTCGGCGCCGGCGCGGTGATCTGGGCCGGCACCCTGCTGGTGCCGCTGCTTCAACGTGCGGGCGCCTTCGCGGTCGGACCCGAGGTGCTGCAGATCGTCGACCCGGTCGGCCAGGACAAGTGGCAGTACGCCACCTTCTGGTCGCTGTCGGTCAACGCGCTGCTGTTCGTCGTCTTCTCGCTGCTGTCGCGACCCGACGAGGAGGAGCGCGAGAGCGCCTACGCCTGCGTGCTCGAGAGCAGCGCCCCGCCACGCGGCGTGGTCACCGCGGCGAGTACCGCGCAATTCCGCCAGCAGCTGGCGCAGGTGATGGGACCGAAGGCGGCCGAGCACGAGGTGCGCCAGGCGCTCGAGGACCTGGAGATGACCAGCGACGAGTCGCGTCCGAACCAGCTACGCCGGCTGCGCGATCGCATCGAGCGCAATCTCTCGGGCCTGATGGGCCCGCAGATGGCGCGCATGATCGTCGACACCCGGCTGCGCCTGAATCCGCGCGAGCAGACCGCGCTCGGCGACAGCATGCGTTTCATCGAGGAGCGCCTGGAGCGCTCGCGCAGCCAGCTGCGTGGCCTGGCGGTCGAACTCGACGCGCTGCGCCGCTACCACCGCCAGGTGCTGCAGGACCTGCCGATCGGCGTCTGCTCGGTCGGACCGGCCAACGAGGTGGTGATCTGGAACCTGGCGATGGAGCTCACCTCGGGCATCAGCCGGGCCAGCGCGGTCGGCACCCCGCTGGCCGAGTTGCCCGAACCCTGGGCCACGCTGCTGGTCGAGTTCAGCGCCACCGAGGACCTGCACGTGCACAAGCGCCAGGTGGTGATCGAGGGCCGCCTGCGCAGCTTCAACCTGCACCGCGCCGCCCTCGCCACGCCGAGCGACCGGCGCGCGGTGGATGGCGAACTCGGCACCGGTGGCATGGTCATCCTGCTCGAGGACCTCACCGACATCAGCACCCTCGAGGCCGAGCTCGCGCACAGCGAGCGGCTCGCCTCGATCGGGCGCCTCGCCGCCGGCGTCGCCCACGAGATCGGCAACCCGGTCACCGGCATCGCCTGCCTGGCGCAGAACCTGCGCGAGGAGCACGACCCCGAACTGCTGCGCGAAAGCGTCGCGGCGATCCTCGAGCAGACCCGGCGCATCACCGAGATCGTCCAGTCGCTGGT
This sequence comes from uncultured Gammaproteobacteria bacterium, assembly GCA_965364245.1. GTDB lineage: Bacteria > Pseudomonadota > Gammaproteobacteria > QNFN01 > QNFN01 > QNFN01. Next base: position 3,455 of record CBDTVS010000204.1, read on the forward strand.
CAGCTTCAGCCACAGCGGCCAGCTGGCGCGCGGCACGCGCGCACCGATGGTGCTGCGCGACAGCGTGGAGGAGGCGATCCGCCTGGTCCGGCTCAGTCACAGCGGGCGCCAGGTCGAGTGCGTCAACGACTGCGATCCGGAGCTGCGCCTGCTCGGCGACCGGCAGCGCCTGGTGCAGGTCTTCGTCAACCTGCTGACCAACGCCTGTCACGCCTCGCAGGCCGGCGACACCGTCGAGGTGCACGCGCGCCAGCACGGCGATCGCGTCACCATCGAAATCCGTGACCAGGGCTGCGGCATGCCGCGCGAGGTGCGCGAGCGCATCTTCGAACCCTTCTTCACCACCCGCGAGCCCGGCGAGGGTACCGGCCTCGGCCTGTCGCTGGTCTACAGCATCGTGCAGGACCACGACGGCACGATCAGCGCCGACAGCGGGGAGGGCCGCGGCACGCGCATGCGCATCGACCTACCGGGACTCGCCAACACCGCGACCGGGCCCGCCACGCCCGGCAGGGAGACCGGCACGTGAACCGCATCCTGGTCATCGAGGACGAACAGGTGATCCGCAACGCGCTGTGCCGACTGCTCGAGCGCAACGGCTACCACGCCGGCGAGGCCGGCAGCATCGACGAGGCACGCCCGTTGCTGCAGGACCAGGAGTTCGACCTGGTGATCGCCGACCTGCGCCTGCCGGGCGCACCCGGTACCGACGTGATTCCGCTGGCCGAGGGCATCCCGGTGCTGGTCATGACCAGCTACGCCAGCGTGCGCTCGGCGGTGGAGTCGATGAA
>CBDTVS010000205.1:0-4244 GCA_965364245.1 uncultured Gammaproteobacteria bacterium
CTGCTGGCCAACAAGGAGGCGCTGGTGATGTCCGGCCGCCTGTTCATGGACGCCGTCGCGGAGGGCGGGGCCGAACTGCTGCCGGTCGACAGCGAGCACAACGCCATCTTCCAGTGCCTGCCGGCCGGCTTCGACCGCGGGCTCGACGGTAGCGGCGTGCGCCAGCTGCTGCTCACCGCTTCCGGTGGGCCGTTCCGCGAGACCCCGCTCGAGGCGCTGGCCGGCGTGACCCCGGACCAGGCCTGCGCCCACCCGAACTGGGTCATGGGGCGCAAGATCTCGGTCGACTCGGCGACGATGATGAACAAGGGACTCGAGGTGATCGAGGCGTGCTGGCTGTTCGGTCTGCCGGCGGAACGCATCGAGGTGGTGATCCATCCGCAGAGCACGATCCACTCGATGGTGCAGTATGCCGACGGCTCGGTGCTCGCCGAGCTCGGGCGACCGGACATGCGTACCGCGATCGCCCACGCGCTGGCCTGGCCCGAGCGTATCGACGCCGGTGTCGCACCCCTCGACGCCCGCACGCTGGGCACGCTCGGGTTCGCCGAGCCCTCCTTCGAGCGCTTCCCGTGTCTCGACCTCGCCTACCGCGCGGCCCGTGCCGGCGGTGGCGTGCCGACCGTGCTCAATGCCGCCAACGAGGTGGCGGTCGCCGCGTTCCTCGCCGGCCGGCTGCCGTTCCCAGCCATCGCCGCGGCGATCGACGCCACGCTGGCGTGCTGCGTGGCAGGTGACCCCGCCGACGTCGACGCCATCCTCGCGCTCGACGCCGAGGCCCGCGTGCACGCCGGCGCGGCGTGCGCGAAGCTCGGCGGGAAAGCGGCATGAGTGGCTTCGTCGCCTCGGCCATCGCCTTCGTCGTCGCGATCGGCGTGCTGATCAGCGTGCACGAGTTCGGCCATTTCTGGGTCGCGCGCCGGCTCGGGGTCAAGGTGGTGCGCTTCTCGATCGGGTTCGGTAAGCCGCTCTGGTCGCGCGTCGCCGGGGTCGACCGCACCGAGTACGTGGTGGCCGCGATCCCGCTCGGCGGCTACGTCAAGTTCGTCGACGAGCGCGAGGGCGAGGTGGAGGCCGCGGACCTGCCGCGCGCATTCAACCGCCAGCGTCTCGGGGTGCGTACCGCGATCGTCGCGGCGGGGCCGATCTTCAACCTGGTGTTCGCGGTCGCCGCCTACTGGCTGCTGTTCGTCTCCGGCATCGAGGGCCTGCGTCCGGTGGTCGGCGAGGTCGAGCCCGGCTCGGTGGTCGCGGAGGCCGGCCTGCGCCCAGGCGACGAGATCATCGCCGTCCAGGGCCGCGCCACCGCGACCTGGGAGGCGGCGTCGTTCGCGCTGATGGACGCGCTGGTCAGTGGCGACGAGACGCGCCTGCAGGTGCGCGACGAGCGCGGTCGCAACGACGAGCTGGTGCTGCGCATCGCCGACGGCCACCGCTACCTCGACGGTGGGCAGCTGCTCGAGAAGCTCGGCCTGCGCCCGTGGCAGCCGACGGTTCCCGCGCTGATCGACCAGGTGCTACCGGGCAGCCCTGCTGAGCAGGCCGGCATGCAGGCTGGCGACCGCGTGGTTGCGGCCGCTGGCGAGCCGATGGCCGATTGGCGTGCCTGGGTGGAGTTCGTCCGTGCCCGTCCCGGTGAGACCTTCGACGTCGAGGTGTCCCGCGATGGCGCGCGACTGACCCTGATGCTGACCCCGGAGCGGGTCGCGGGCGAGGGGGGCAGCGCGCGTGGGCGCATCGGCGCGCAGGCCAGGCTGCCGGCCGACGTGTTCGAGGGCATGCGCGCCGAGCACCGTTACGGGCCGGTCGAGGCGGTCGGCGAGGCGGTGCGCAAGAGCTGGAACATGGCCACGCTGATGCTCACCATGCTCGGCAAGATGGTGATCGGCGAGGCGTCGCTGGACAACATCAGCGGGCCGATCAGCATTGCCGAGTACGCCGGACGCACCGCCAGCATCGGGCTGACCCCGTTCCTGTCGTTCCTGGCCCTGATCAGCATCAGCCTCGGGGTGCTGAACCTGCTGCCGATCCCACTGCTGGATGGCGGCCACCTGATGTATTACCTTATCGAGCTGGTCAAGGGGAGTCCCGTCACGGAGGCCTTCGAGATCGCCGCGCAGCGCGTCGGGATCGCCCTGCTGTTCCTGCTGATGGGGTTGGCCTTCTACAACGACCTGGCAAGACTGCTCGGTGGCTGAGGTCGCCGGGGCCGTGCCAAGTGCCCGAAACGAAAGATAAACCGTCCTGGGGGGAGAGATGATGGGAGCGCTGCGAACCGCGCTGTTGCTGGCAGGCCTGCTGCTGATCGGCGTGGCCCAAGCCGCCGAGCCGTTCACCGTCAGTGACATCCGCGCCGAGGGGTTGCAGCGGATCTCCGCCGGGACGCTGTTCAACTACCTGCCGATCAAGGTCGGCGATCGGCTCGACGACACGCGCAGTGCCGAGGGCCTCAAGGCGCTCTACGCGACCGGTTTCTTCGACGACGTCCGTTTCGAGCGTGACGGCGACGTGCTGGTGGTGTTCGTCGACGAGCGCCCGGCGGTCGCCGAGATCAGCTTCAGCGGCAACCAGGACATCGAGACCGAGCAGCTCGAGGAGGGCCTGCGCGGCATCGGCCTTGCCGAGGGGCAGGTGTTCAACACCTCGCTACTGGAGCGCATCGAGCAGGAGCTCACCCAGCTCTACTTCGCGCGCGGCAAGTACGGGGTGCAGATCGAGTCGACCGTCACACCCCTCGAGCGCAACCGCGTGGCGCTGGAGATCGAGATCAGCGAGGGCCAGGTGGCCAAGATCCGCCAGATCCGCATCATCGGCAACGAGGATTTCGAGGAGGAGGAGCTGGTCGACCTGTTCCAGCTCACCACGCCCGGCTGGTTCACCTTCTTCAGCGATTCCGACCAGTATTCGAAGCAGAAACTCGCCGCCGACATCGAGTCGCTGCGCTCGTTCTATCTCGATCGTGGCTACCTGCGCTTCAAGATCAACTCGACCCAGGTGACGATCTCGCCCGATCGTCGCGACGTCTTCATCACCGTCAACCTCACCGAGGGCGAGCCCTACACGGTCTCGGCGGTGAACCTGTCGGGCGAGCTGATGCTGCCCGATGACCAGTTGACCCCGCTGGTGCTGCTGCGTCCCGGTGCGACCTTCTCGCGGCGCCTGGCCACCGCCACCGGCGAGGCGCTCTCGCAACGCCTGGGCGACGAGGGCTTCGCGTTCGCGAACGTCAACACCGTGCCCGAGATCAACGACGAGGCGCGCACCGTCGACGTCACCTTCTTCGTCGATCCCGGGCGGCGCGTCTACGTGCGCCGCATCAACATGCGCGGCAACAACAGCACCCGTGACGAGGTGCTGCGCCGCGAGATGCGCCAGATGGAGAGCGCCTGGTTCTCGACCTCGAAGGTCAACCGTTCGCGCCAGCGCCTGCAGCAGCTCGGCTACTTCGAGGAGGTCGCGGTCGAGACCCCGGCGGTGCCGGGTTCGCCCGACGAGGTCGACCTCGAATTCCAGGTCAAGGAACGCCCGGCCGGCAACTTCTCGGTGGGCGTCGGCTTCTCGCAGACCCAGGGCATCATCTTCACCGGCAGCGTGACCCAGGAGAACTTCTTCGGCACCGGTTCGCGCGTGAGCCTGTCGGTCAACACCAGCTCGGCCAACACCGTCGTCGACTACTCGTACGACAACCCGTACTACACCGTCGACGGGGTCAGTCGCGGGTTCCGCGTCTTCTACCGCAAGACCGATGCCGACGAGCTCAACATCACCAGCGCCAAGGTCGACAGCTACGGTGCGAGCATGAACTTCGGCGTGCCGCTCAGCGAGAAGAACCGGATCCGCTTCGAGTTCGAGTACAAGAACACCGACCTCGAGCTCGGCACCAGCCCGCGTTCCGACCTGGTCGATTTCGTCGCGAAGAACGGCAACAACTACGACACCTTCACGCTCATCACCTCGTGGTCCGACGACACGCGCGACAGCGCGCTGTTCCCGACCCGCGGCGGGCGCCAGCGGATCTTCGGCAAACCGCTGGAGAAACCGACCCCACTCTTCTGCCGCCAGGTCAAACGCCCGCTTGTTCTGGTAGTTGGCGGCATCCGCGTACATGGTCATCGCCGCCGGGGACGACTTGGCCGTCGTGGCGCGATTGTCCGGCGCCTGAGCGGACGCGTCGGCACTGAGCGCGGTCACGAGGATTGCGACAGTCAACATGGACATTCTGACCCGACAGTGAAAAAATCGGC
>CBDTVS010000206.1:0-4243 GCA_965364245.1 uncultured Gammaproteobacteria bacterium
TACGACGGGCTCGACCTCGAGGGCAGCAACAGCAACGCCGCCCTCGCCCACCTCCTCGACCTGCCGGTAGTGCTGGTCCTGGACACCCGGGGCACCATCCGCGGCGTGGCACCGCTGCTGATCGGCTACCGCCAGTTCGACCCGAAACTGAAATTCGCCGGCGTGGTGCTGAATTTCGTCGGCGGCTCGCGCCACGAGGCGAAACTGCGCGCCGTCATCGAACACTACACCGACGTGCCGGTGCTCGGCGCACTGCCACGCGACGACGCGCTGACCATCGGCGAACGCCACCTCGGGTTGGTGCCGGCCAACGAGACCGAGACCGCCGACGCGCGCATCGCCGCGCTCGGTGCGGCGGTCGAGCGCCACCTCGACCTGGGCATGCTGCTCGAGCGCACCGCCGCGCCCGCGCCGCCCGTCGCGCCGTTCACCATGCCCACCGGATCCGCTGGCGACGCACGCCCGGTACGCATCGCCATCGCCCGCGACCGCGCCTTCGGTTTCTACTACCCGGGCGACCTCGAGGCACTCGCAGCCGCCGGCGCCGAACTGGTGCCATTCGACACCCTGAACGACGCCCGTCTGCCCGCTGTGGATGGCCTGTTCATCGGCGGCGGCTTTCCCGAGACCTCGCTCGACGCGCTGGCCGGGAACGTCGCACTCAAGTCCGAGATCCGCAGCGCCATCGAGGGCGGCCTGCCCACCTACGCCGAGTGCGGCGGGCTGATGTACCTCGCCCGGCGCCTGCACTGGCGCGACACCAGCGGCGAGATGGTCGGAGTGATCCCGGCCGACGTGCGCATGGAGCTGCGTCCGGTAGGTCGCGGCTACGTGCGCCTGCGCGAGACCGGCGCCGGACCCTGGCCGATGGCCACCGGTGACGGCGCGCCGGCCACGTTCCATGCCCACGAATTCCACTACTCACGCCTGGTCGGCCTGCCCGACGGGTTGACCTATGCCTACGACGTCGAACGCGGCTACGGCATCGACGGCAGCCACGACGGCCTGGTGATGCACAACATGCTGGCCAGCTACGCCCACCTGCGCGACGTCGCAGGAAACCGCTGGGCCGGCCGCTTCGTCGCCCACGTGCGCCGCTGCCGAGACGGCGCCCAATCCCATGGAGAGACCGCATGATCGTGACCCTGACCCCCACCGCCATCGCCCAGGTCAAGCAGGCACTCGCCGCAGACGACGCCGAACCGGGCATGGGCCTGCGCCTTGCCGCGAAACCGGACGGCAAGGGCGGCATCGACTACGCCCTGGGCTTCGATCAGGCCAATCCCGAGGACTTCAAGATCGACTGCGACGGGGTCGACGTGCTGATCTCGCCGCTCAGCGAGGAGGTGCTCGACGGCACCGTGCTCGACTACGCCGAGGTCAAGCCCGGTGTCAGCCACTTCATCTTCATGAACCCCAACGACCCGAACTACGAACCGCCCCAGGACGTGGACCACGCACCACCCAAGCGGGCGCGCTGACGGCCGTTTACCGCACGCCACGCAGGCGGCGTATACTTGATGGACACGGTCAACCACACGGGGCCCGAGCCACGCGACATGGCGACCCTGTCCGAAAATCAGGAAGCCACGCGCCTGTGTGGCTATGTCATCGGCGATGACGGCAAGGCCGTCAGCGGCTGGAAATTCGACACCCTGACCGCCGGACGCCTGGCCCTCCCCTGCAGCCTGATGCTGGTGATGCTGATCGGCATCGGCCTGGTTGCGCTGCTGATGCCGCTGCTGCCCGGCGCCGTGCCCTACCTGGCCGGCGTGCAGCTGCTGCTCGCCGCACTCGGCCTGCACCAGCTGCGGCGCATGCTGCGACGCATGCGCCAGAACGTCATCGAACCCCTCGAACAGCTGCGCCAATGGGCGCGCGTGATGCGCAGCGGTCGCCTGTCGGCGCGCGTCGAGGCGCCCGAGTCCGGTGAGTTCGTCGAGCTGGCCGGGGACATCAACCGTCTCGGCGAGCGTCTCGAGGCGCTGACCCACGAGATGGACGAGCGGGTGCACAAGCAGACCACGCGCCTGGCCCACCAGACCCGCTCGCTGGCGATCCTCTACGAGGTGGCGGCGAGCATCAACAAGTACCGCGACCTCGACGACCTGCTCTCGCACTTTCTCAACACGCTGCGCGACGTCACCGACGCGCGCGCGGCCACGGTGCGCCTGATCGGGCCCGACAAGAAGATGCGCCTGGTCGCCAGCCTCGGTCTCGACGACGAGATCGTGCGCGCCGAACAGCAGATCTCCATGGAGGAGAGCTGCGTCTGCGGCATGGCGCTCGGCGCCGGCACCATCCAGTGCAGCAACGACATCCGCGAGTGCAACGCCATCATCGGTCAGCCGATCTTCGGCGAGGAGGAGAACATCACGCTGCTCGCCGTGCCGCTGCAGTACCGCGGCCACGACCTCGGTATCTACAACCTGTTCCTCGACGAGGCGGGTGTGGCGATCAGCCGTGATTTCACCGAGCTGCTGACCAGCATCGGACGCCACCTCGGCATGGCGATCGAGAAGGCCTATCTCGACAAGCAGGCCAACCGGCTGTCGCTGATGCAGGAGCGCACCATGCTCGCGCACGAGTTGCACGACTCGCTGGCGCAGACCATCGCCAGCCTGCGCTACCAGGTGCGCATGCTCGACGACACGCTGCAGAAGGGCGATGCGCTCACCGCGCAGCGTGAGACCGGGCGCATCCGCGCCAGCCTCGACGAAGCACACACCGAGCTGCGCCAGCTGCTGTTCCACTTCCGCGCCCCGCTCGACGGCCGCGGCCTGGTGCCGACGCTGCAGGACCTGGTCGCACGCTTCCGCAAGGAGACCGGCGTCGCCGCGGTGCTACAGCACGACTGCGCCGAGGTCACGCTACCGGCGATCCTCGAGATGCAGGTGGTGCGCATCATCCAGGAATCGCTGGCCAACATCCGCAAGCACAGCAAGGCGCACAACGTGCGCGTGCTCTTGCACTGCAACGAGGAGGGCGACTTCCGTGCCCTGATCGAGGACGACGGCATCGGCATCGGCGACACCGTGCTCGACGGCAGTCCCGGCGAGCACGTCGGCCTGTCGATCATGCAGGAGCGCGCCCAGCGGCTCGGTGGCGCGCTGCGCATCGAGTCCGAGCCCGGTGAGGGCACGCGGATCGAGCTCACCTTCCATCACGAGGCCGACGAACTCGGCACTCCCCTCCCCCGTGTCGAGCAGGCCAGCGGTGACGATGCGCGTACTCATCATTGACGACCACGCCCTGTTCCGCGTCGGGCTCCAGGAACTCCTGACCCGGCGCGACATCACCGTCATCGATGCCGTCGGCGACGGTGCCGAGGGGGTGCGCATCGCCCAGGAGTCCCTGCCAGACATCGTGCTGCTCGACCTGCGCATGCCGGTCATGGACGGCCTGACGGTGCTGCGCCGCCTGCGCGAATCGGGACTGACCATGCCGGTGGCGATGCTGACCACCAGTACCGAGGAGCGGGATCTGGTCGAGTCGTTGCGCAACGGTGCGCAGGGGTACCTGATCAAGGACATGGAGCCCGACGAGGTGGTCAGCGCGCTGCAGGAGATCGTCGACGGCAGCACCGTGGTCGCCCCCGAACTGACCGGCGTGCTGGCCAAGGTGGTCCAGGGCGGCGGCAGCGACGCCCTGCCCCCCGAGGATCCGTTCGGCGAGCTGACCCCGCGTGAGCGCGAGATCCTGTGCCACGTCGCCGAGGGGCAGAGCAACAAGGTGATCGCGCGCAACCTCGGCATCTCCGACGGCACCGTCAAGCTGCACGTCAAGGCGGTGCTGCGCAAGCTCGGCCTGCACTCGCGCGTCGAGGCCGCGGTGATGGCGGTCGAGCACGGCCTGACCCACCACCTGCGATGAAACCGCAACGGTTCGCCGACCTCGTCGTGTTCACGCGACCGGGGGTCCGGGAACTGTTCCCGTGGGATCTCCGCGACGAGCTCGACGCCGACCGCGACCTGCTGCTGGTCGACATCCGCGAGCCCTACGAGTACGCCGCGATGCACATCGCCGGCTCGCTGAACGTCCCGCGCGGGATCCTCGAGCTGGCCTGCGACTGGGGTTACGAGGAGACGGTGCCGGAACTCGCCGCCGCGCGCGAACGCGACATCGTGCTGGTCTGCCGCTCCGGCAACCGGACCATTCTCGCCGCCGACGTAATGCAGAAGATGGGTTTCGCCTCGGTGCGTTCGCTGCAGACCGGGCTGCGTGGCTGGAACGACTACGAGCA
>CBDTVS010000207.1:0-4207 GCA_965364245.1 uncultured Gammaproteobacteria bacterium
ATCTGACCAACCAACCGGCGATACTGATGGTGAGCGCTCATGATAAGGACACCGTCCTTGAACCGGCCCCGATGGCCGAGATTCACGGCTTTATCTCCAAACCCGTGAGCCCCTCCGCCTTGTACCATGCCGTGACCACGGCGCTCGAGGAATTGGCCGGCACGCCGCTGGAGCAGCGGCTGCGCGGCGCGTGGCTCGCCCGCCTCGCCGGGGAGGGGCGCTGGGGCGCCTACCTGCGTTTTCACCGGCCCGGTTTCGGCACCACCGCGACCTGCCGCTACCACGATGCCCTGCGCCGCGAGGGGCAGCTCGAGCTGGCGTGGGAGGGCGCGCGCCGGCTCTGGCTGGTCGGCCGCTCCCAGCCGAAGGCGTGCGATCCGCTGTTCGACGCCTGGCGCGCGGCGGGCCAGCTGACGCCCGAGTTGACCTGGGCGCGCATCGAGCTGGCGATCCGTCGTGGCCGGGTACGCCTGGCGAGCTACCTGGGGCGTTATCTGGACGCCGGCGATCGCCAGCGCCTCGAGCTCTGGCTGCGCGTGCGGCGCGACCCGCGCCTGGGTCTCCAGGAAAAGGCCATTGGCCGTGACGGCCCGATCGAACGCAAGATCGTCACCTACGGGGTCATGCGTCTGGCCGGATATGACGCGCCGGGCGCCGCCAGCGTCTGGGAAGGGCTCGCACCGCGCTACGCCTTCGGCGACGATCAGCGTCGTGCGGTGGAGCGCAAGATCGCGCTCGAGTACGCCTTCGACGGCGAGCCCGAGGCGCTGGTGCGCTTCGCGGCCCTGCCGTCGGCGTGGCACGACGCCCAGGTGCGCGGTTGGGCGGCGCGTGTCGCCATGCGCCTCGGGCGCTGGGACGAGGTCCTCGCCTGGATCGGCAGGATGCCGCCCGAGGAGGTCAGCGAGGCCACGTGGCGCTACTGGCGGGCACGCGCGCTCGCGGCGACCGGGCATCCCGCCGAAGCGAGTGCGGCGTTCGCGGAACTCAGTGAGGGTCGCGGGTACTACGAGTTCCTGGCCGCGGACCGCCTCGGCCGGCCCTACCGTTTCGACCACGCACCGGTGCCGGCACCGGAACCCGGTCTCGCGGCGCTCGACCGGGAACCGGGCATCGTGCGTGCGCGCGAGCTCTATCACGCCGGGCTGCTGGTCGAGGCGCGTCGCGAATGGCGCGATGCGCTGGCCGACCGGCCGGCCGGTGAGCTGCGGGTGGCCGGTCGACTCGCCTACCACTGGGGCTGGTACGACCGGGCGATCTTCGCGCTCGGTGCGGCCCGCTACTGGGATGATCTCGAGATCCGCTTCCCGTTCGCCTACCGTACCGAGCTCACCACGCAGGCGCGCAAGCAGCGGCTCGACCCGGCCTGGGTGTTCGCCATGGCGCGCCAGGAGAGCGCCTTCAACGCCAGCGCGCGCTCCTCGGCCGGGGCGATGGGCCTGATGCAGATCATGCCGGCCACCGGGAAGCGCATCGCCAGTGACCTCAACACCCGCCTCGGCGATCGCTGGCAACTGTTCGACCCGCAACTGAACGCCCGCTTCGGAACCCACTACCTGCGCAAGCTGCTCGACCAGCTCGACGACCACCCGCTGCTCGCGATCGCCGCCTACAACGCCGGGCCGCATCGCGTGCGCAAGTGGCTGCCCGATGCCGGCGCGCTGGAGGCCGACATCTGGATCGAGAACGTGCCGTTCCACGAGACCCGCACCTACCTGCAGCGCGTCCTCGCCTACACCGCGATCTACCAGGAGCGTCTCGGCGAACCGGTCGAGCCACTGAGCCGGCGCATGCGCGACGTGGTGGCCGGTGTCGCCGCGGCAGGCTCCTGACGCCTCTGCCGTGACCGACAGGCCCGTGTCAGGGCCCGGCCCGGATGGTTTAAGCTTGCGTATCGTCATGAAATCAGCGCCCGCCGCGCGCGGGCGACAACGGATGCGCGGGGTGCATGAAGACCTCGCCGGGCAGGGTGGCCACCGGGCAATGACGCGCTATGACTGAATCGCCGTTGCTGCGCCCGGTCCTGCTGTCGGGTCTCGCTCTGCTGTTGTTCCTGGCCGCTGGGGGCTACCTGCTGCAGGTCGAGTTGCAGGGGTGGCAAGGCGAGCGTCGCCAGGAGGCGCAGGCCCAGCTGATCCGCTACGTCTCGATCCTCGAGCGCCAGGTCAGCCGTGCGCTGGCCGCGGCCGAATCGATGGAGTCCTATATCCGCCACCACGGCGGTCGTGTCGAGGATTTCGAGACCCACTCCGCCGACCTGCTGCGCAGCGTGCGCGCCATCAGTGCCATCGAGCTCGCGCCGGACGGGGTCATCCGCCACGTCTACCCGGCCACCGGCCACCAGGCGATGCTCGGTCAGCGGGTGGTCGAGAGCCGCTACGCGGCGCCGGCCGCCCACCAGGCGATGCTCGAGGAACGCCTGGTGCTGAGCCCGCCGCTGACCCTCGACAACGGCCAGGTCGCGGTGATCGGTCGCAAGCCGGTCTACATGGTCGATGGCGAGGGCGACCCGCTGTTCTGGGGCTTCGCCTCGGTGCTGCTCGAACTGCGCCACCTGGTGCGCGATGCGGGCCTCGACCGGCTCGGCGAGGGCGGTTACCGCTACCAGCTGCTGATCGACGGGGCGCGACCGCGTGCCGGCGATCCGCAGCCCTTCCTGCCCGAGCAGAGCGTCGGCGCGTCGGTGACGGTCCCGGACGGCGCGTGGGAACTGCGCCTGGCCCCGCTCAAGCCCTGGGGCGTGCCACCGCGCTTCTACCTGCATGCGCTGCTGGTGCTGCTGGCCGGTGGCATGCTGGCCTACCTGGTGTTCGTGCTGCTCTGGCAACCGGTCATGCTGCGCCGCCAGGTGCAGGGCACCAGCGCTGCGCTTAAGCGTGCCAACGACCGTTACGAGGCGGTATTCAACTCGGTGCGCGAGGTGCTGTTCCAGCTCGACAGGCGTGGCCAGTTCACGCTGCTCAACGCGGCCTGGAAGCAGCTCAGCGGCCACGATCCGGTCGACACCCTCGGGCGGCCGTTCGAGGACTGTGTCCACCCCGACGACCAGATGATGGTGCGCGAGATGATCCGCGAGACCCTCGAGGGGCAGGCGGAACACAAGGGCGTCGAGCTGCGCCTGCTCGCGCGCGACCGCGAGGTGCGCTGGGTGGAGATGGCGCTGCACTCGATTGGCGAGCCGGACGACAGCGCCAGCGGACTGTCGGGCGCCCTGCACGACATCACCGAGCGCAAGCAGGCCGATCGCGTCATCCAGTACCAGGCCAACTACGACACGCTGACCAACCTGCCCAACCGCAAGCTGTTCCAGGACCGCTTCGGTCGCGCCATCGAGGTCACGCTGCGCAAGCAGCAGCGCCTGGCGCTGATGTTCATCGACCTCGATCGCTTCAAGTGGATCAACGACAGCCTCGGTCACGCCGCCGGCGACCAGCTGCTCAAGGAGGTCGCGAGCCGTTTGACCTCCTGCGTGCGCAGGGCCGACACCGTGGCCCGGTTCGGCGGCGACGAGTTCATCGTCCTGCTCACCGAGGTGCGCACCGCGGTCGACGCCGAGATCGTCGCGCGCAAGATCCTCGTCGAACTGACCAGACCGTTCGATCTCGACGGCCACAAGGAGACCATCTCGGGCAGCGTCGGTATCACCCTGTGTCCCGACGACGGCAACGACATCGCCACGCTGATGAACAACGCCGACAAGGTCATGTACCACGTCAAGGAGAGTGGCCGGAACAGCTTCAAGTTCTTCACCGAGGAGATGAACCGTCAGCTGCAGGCGCGCCACGACCTGTCGGCCAAGCTGCGCGCGGCGATCGCCGGGGACCACCTGCGCCTGGTATTCCAGCCGGTCCTCGATCTCGGCCGGCGCGAGCCGGTGGGCGTCGAGGCGCTGCTGCGCTGGCAGGACGACGAGCGGGGCCGCGTCTCGCCGGCGGAGGTGGTGTCGCTCGCTGAGGACACCCAGCTGATCGAGGAGCTGGGCGGCTGGATCCTCGAGCATGCCGGGGCCGGTTTCGCCAGATTGCGCGAGGCCGATCCGCGCCTCGACTACGTCTGTGTCAACGTCTCGACGCGCCAGTTCCGCACCAACTTCATCCCGTTGCTCGAGCGCATGCTCGAGCGTGCGGATCTCGAGCCGGGCATGCTCGCCCTCGACCTGACCGAGGGGTTGATCGCCGAGGATCGTGCCGAGGTCTGGGGAGCGATC
>CBDTVS010000208.1:0-4174 GCA_965364245.1 uncultured Gammaproteobacteria bacterium
CGGCTGATCAGGCCACCAGGGGGCTCGCTCCCTGCGAGCGCCCTCATCATCCCCGCCAGATCCGTGCTTGCCTTCGCCGATGTCGCGGGGGCGCCACATCGACCCGCTCCGATACGGCCGTGCGACACATTCCGTGAACGCAAAACAACCGACCCTCGGAGTCGAGTTTATGCACAATCTCTAATGGAGGTTGCCCGGACATGGCTGTAAGTGAAATTTGTCATGTTCACAGGAATGTAGTTCTCGTAAGCACATGATATTTCATTGGCAATACGAGCTGTACAAAAAATCGCCAATCTAACCCGGGGTCAGGACTTCTGCGTACTCGCCCCCGCTTTCCGCAGAGTGTCCACAAGCTTATCCACAGCATCTGTGGAAAACATTCGACAATCTGGGGAACCTCTCGCCACGCTCGGCTGTCGTTCGTTCGCTACAGCCGCGCCAGGTCGCCCTTATTCTCCAGCCAGCTGCGCCGGTCGGCGGCGCGGCGCTTGGCGAGCAGCATGTCCATGATGCCGTCGGTGGCGTCGCCCGGGGCGACCGTCAGGCGCACCAGGCGGCGGGTGTCGGGGGCGATCGCGGTCTCGCGCAGCTGCAGCGGGTTCATCTCGCCGAGCCCCTTGAAGCGGGTCACCTGCACCTTGCCCTTTTTCTTTTCGGCGGCGATGCGATCGAGGATGCCGTCGCGCTCGGCCTCGTCGAGGGCGTAGTCGACCTCCTTGCCGACGTCGATGCGGTAGAGCGGCGGCTGGGCGACGTAGACGTGGCCGGCCTCGACCAGCGGCCGGAAGTGGCGCACGAACAGCGCGCAGAGCAGCGTCGCGATGTGCGCGCCGTCGGAGTCGGCGTCGGCGAGGATGCAGACCTTGCCGTAGCGCAGCCCGGAGAGATCGGCCGAGCCCGGGTCGACACCGATGGCGATGGCGATGTCGTGCACCTCCTGCGAGCCGAGCACCGCGGAGGAGTCGACCTCCCAGGTGTTGAGGATCTTGCCGCGCAACGGCATCACCGCCTGGAACTCGCGGTCGCGCGCCTGCTTGGCCGAGCCGCCGGCCGAATCGCCCTCGACGAGGAACAGCTCGGTGCGCCCCAGGTCGGTGCCGCTGCAGTCGGCGAGCTTGCCGGGCAGCGCCGGACCGGCGGTCACCTTCTTGCGCGCGACCTTCTTGCCGGCGCGCAGCCGCCGGCCGGCGTTGGCGATGGCCAGCTCGGCGATCGCTTCGGCCGCCTCGGTGTGCTGGTTGAGCCACAGGCTGAAGGCGTCCTTGATCACGCCGGTGACGAACGCCGCGCACTCGCGCGAGCCGAGCCGCTCCTTGGTCTGGCCGGCAAACTGCGGGTCCTGCATCTTCACCGACAGGATGTAGCCGAGCCGGTCCCAGACGTCTTCCGGGCTCAGCTTGACGCCACGCGGCAGCAGCTTGCGGAACTCGCAGAACTCGCGGATCGCCTCGGTCAGGCCGGTACGCAGGCCGTTGACATGGGTGCCGCCGAGCGGGGTCGGGATCAGGTTGACGTAGCTCTCGGCGACCGGCTCGCCCCCCTCGGGCAGCCAGGCGAGCGCCCAGTCGACCTGCTCGCGCTGCCCGGCGAGGCTGCCGCTGAACGGCTCGGCCGGCAGCAGCTCGGCGTCGCCGACGGCGTCGAGCAGGTAGTCCGGCAGGCCATCCTGGTAGCACCAGGCCTCCTGCTCGCCGCTCGCCTCGTCGCTGAAGCGCACGGTCAGCCCCGGGCAGAGCACCGCCTTGGCGCGCAGCGCGTGGCGCAGCCGCGACAGCGAGAACTTCGCCGAATCGAAGTAGGCGGGGTCGGGCCAGAACTTCAGCGTGGTGCCGGTGTTGGCACGACCGACGCTGCCGATCTCCTCGAGGTCGCTGACCCTCTCGCCGTGGGCGTAGGCGAGGTTGTACTCCTTGCCGCCGCGTCGCACCCACACCTCGAGGTGCTTCGACAGCGCGTTGACCACCGACACGCCGACGCCGTGCAGGCCGCCGGAGAAGCGGTAGTTCTTGTCGGAGAACTTGCCGCCGGCGTGCAGCCGCGTGAGGATCAGCTCGACGCCCGGCACCCCCTCCTCGGGGTGGATGTCGACCGGCATGCCGCGCCCGTCGTCGCGCACCGTAAGCGAGCCGTCCTTGTGGTGGGTCACCTCGATGACCTTGGCGTGACCGGCCAGCGCCTCGTCGACGCTGTTGTCGATCACCTCCTGGGCGAGGTGGTTGGGGCGGCTGGTGTCGGTGTACATGCCCGGGCGCTTGCGCACCGGGTCGAGACCCGACAGGACTTCGATGTCGGCGGCGTCGTAGCGGCTGGCGGCCATGCGGTTGCTTCTGGACGGGCGCGTGCCCGGCTCAGTACTCCTTTTCGTCCATGTTGCCCTTCGGGTAGCGCAGCTGGGCGTCGACCTCGGCCGGGGTCCGCGCGCGGTTGTACTGGTCACAGATGATCGAGCGGGCCAGCACGTAGCGGTAACCGTAGGTCCCCGACTGGGGCTTCAGCCTCTCCCAGCGCTCCTCCTGCAGCTTGCCGAAGCCACCCTGGCCGTCGCCGAAGGCGTAGACCCGATGGCTCACCGCGCTGCAGCGCAGCCCCTCGTAAATGACGTTGCGCGCCCCGCGTCGCGACACCAGGACCACCGTGTAGCGGCTGACGCCATCATCGCCGATGCTGATCGAGGCCGGATCGAGGAACACCTCGAGCCCCGAGGCCGCGCTCTGACCGGGCACCGGAAGCAGGGTGTCGTCGTCGGGGTACGCGGGCAGTTCAAAGCTGCCCTCCACCCACTGCTCGTCTTCATAACTGGTGATGCCGCGCGTCTGCTCCTCGATGCGCGGATCGGACTCCACCGGCACCTGGGCTCCCGACCAGCCCGGGAGCAGCAGCAGGCAGGCGGTCAGGAGGCGAACGGTTGGCGGCATGGCGGGCGGGGTCCTCGCGAAGTGGGCGCTAGTCTAACCTCTGACCCGAAGCCGCGAAACGGCTCGCGTTGACCGCCCGTGGCACGCGGGGTAACTTGGCGCGGCATCGCGGCGCCGGGGTCGCCGCGACCACCCGATCCCCCTTGTTCGACGAGGCACGACATGGCCAAGAAGCCCGCAGTCGACTTCGAGAAGGCGCTGGCCGAGCTCGAGAAGCTGGTCGCCGAGTTGGAGCGTGGCGAGATGCCGCTCGAGGCCTCGCTGAAGGCGTTCGAGCGCGGCGTCGAGTTGACCCGCCTGTGCCAGGGTGAGTTGGCGAAGGCCGAGCAGAAGGTGCGCATCCTGACCGGCGAAGGCGACGACGAAGCACTCGCGCCGCTGGACCCCTCCGACGATGGATGAGGCCCTCGCAGGGCTGATGCGGCTCGGCCGCGAGCGGGTCGAGGCGGCGCTCGAACGCTGGCTGCCCGGGGCGGGAATCCCACCCGTGCGGCTGCACGAGGCGATGCGCTACGCGGCGCTCGCCGGCGGCAAGCGGGTGCGCCCGGTCCTGGTCTACGGCACCGGGCAGGCGCTCGGGCTCGACCCCGACGGGCTCGACGCACCGGCCTGCGCGGTCGAACTGATCCACGCCTACTCGCTGGTGCACGACGACCTGCCGGCGATGGACGACGACGACCTGCGCCGCGGCCGGCCGACCTGTCACAAGGCCTACGACGAGGCGACCGCGCTGCTGGTCGGCGACGCGCTGCAGACGCTCGCCTTCTACGCGCTCGCGCACGACGAGGCGATGCCGTGCGGCCCGGCGGCGCGCCTGCAGATGGTCGAGACGCTGGCGCTGGCCAGCGGCTCGCGCGGCATGGCCGGTGGGCAGGCGATCGACCTGGCGGCGGTCGGCCGCGAGATCGATCTCGCCGAGCTCGAGAACATGCACATCCACAAGACCGGCGCGCTGATCCGCGCCAGCGTGCGCCTCGCGGTGCTCTGCGCCGAGGCGATCGATGCCGCGCAGGCCGAGAACCTCGACCACTACGCCAAGTGCATCGGCCTGGCGTTCCAGATCCGTGACGACGTGCTCGACGTCGAGGGCGACACGGCCACGCTCGGCAAGCCCCAGGGCTCCGACGCCGGCCTCGCCAAGCCGACCTACCCCTCCCTGCTCGGCCTGGCCGAGTCAAAGCGGCTGGCCCAGGAGCTCTGCGACGACGCAGTCGCGAGCCTCGCGGGACTCGGCGAGGGTGCCGAACCGCTGCGCC
>CBDTVS010000209.1:0-4173 GCA_965364245.1 uncultured Gammaproteobacteria bacterium
TCGGCCTCCAGGTCCTCGACCTCCTCGAGCCCGACCGAGAGCCGCACCAGCCCCTCGCGGATGCCCATGGCGTCGCGCTGTGCGGCGCTCAGGCGGCCGTGGGTGGTGGTCGCCGGGTGGGTGATGGTGCTCTTGGCGTCGCCGAGGTTCGCGGTGATCGAGATCAGCCGGACCGCGTCGATCACGCGCCACGCGGCCTCGCGTCCGCCGGCCACCTCGAACGAGAGCAGGCCGCCGAAACCGCCCTGCTGACGCACCGCGAGGTCGTGCTGCGGGTGGCCGGCCAGGCCCGGGTAGTGGACGCGCTCCACCGCCGGCTGCGCGTCGAGCCAGTGGGCCAGCGTCTCGGCCGACGCGCTGTGAGCGCGCATGCGCAGGTTGAGCGTCTCGAGTCCCTTGAGGAACACCCAGGCGTTGAACGGGCTCATCGCCGGTCCCGCGGTGCGGATCACGCCGTGCACCTCCTCGAGCAGCTCGCTATTACCCACCACCGCGCCGCCGAGGCAGCGCCCCTGGCCGTCGAGGTACTTGGTCGCCGAGTGGATCACCAGGTCGGCGCCATGCTCGAGCGGGCGCTGCAGCGCCGGGGTACAGAAGCAGTTATCGACCGCGAGCAGCGCATCGTGGGCGTGCGCGAGCTCGGCGAGCGCCGCGATGTCGGCCAGCTCGGTCAGCGGGTTGGAGGGGGTCTCGACGAACAGCAGCCGGGTCTCGGGGCGGATGGCCAGGCGCCACGCCTCGAGGTCGCACGGATCGACGAAGGTGGTCGCGATGCCGAAACGGGCCAGGTACTTGTCGAACAGGCTGACGGTGCTGCCGAACAGGCTGCGCGACGAGACGATGTGGTCGCCAGCCTTGAGCAGCGCCATGCAGGTGGCGAGGATCGCCGCCATGCCCGACGCGGTCGCAACGCAGCGCTGGCCGCCCTCGAGCGCGGCGAGGCGTTCCTCGAAGGCGCGCACCGTGGGGTTGGTGAACCGTGAGTAGATGTTGCCCGGCTGTTCCTCGGCGAAACGCGCCGCGGCCTCCGCGGCGTCGGCGAAGACGAAGCTCGAGGTCAGGTAGATCGGCTCGCTCTGCTCGCCCTCGGCGCTGCGCCGGTGGCCGGCGCGTACCGCGCGGGTGCCGAATCCGAAATCGTCGTAATCCATGTCGTGCCCTCCACGGCGCGCTGCGTCGGTTGCCGGCGGGCAGAAAAAAACCCGCTCAGCAACGGGGCTAAAGCAGGTCCTGTGGGCCGCTTTAGCTGCATTTGTAAGGCGCCCGCAAGCTGAGCTCAAATCGGCGCCGTGACATCAAGTTAAGGGCCCGACCGTGCGGCTGTCAAGTCGCCGCACGGGTGCGGATCAGGCGGAGTTGTGCAGTCCGATGTCGCCGCTGCCCGCCTCCTCCTCGTCGCCATCGCCGTCACCCTCCTTGGCCTGGTCGTTACGCCGCGCGGCGACGCGGTCGAGGTAGGGCTGGTCGATGTCGCCGGTGACGTAGTGACCGGTGAACACCGCGTCGTCGAACTCGCTGATGCGCCGGTTGCCGTGGCGCACCGCCTCGACCAGGTCGCCGATCTCCTGGTAGACCAGCCAGTCGGCGCCGATCGCCTCGCCGATCTGCTGCTCGTCGCGACCGTGGCCGATCAGCTCGTCCGCGGCCGGCATGTCGATGCCGTAGACGTTCGGGTAGCGTACCGGCGGTGCCGCCGAGGCGAAGTAGACCTTGCGCGCGCCGGCCTCGCGCGCCATCTGGATGATCTGCTGCGAGGTGGTGCCGCGCACGATCGAGTCGTCGACCAGCATGACGTTCTTGCCGCGGAACTCGAGGTCGATGGCGTTGAGCTTCTGCTTGACCGAGCGCTGGCGCAGCTTCTGCCCGGGCATGATGAAGGTGCGCCCGACGTAGCGGTTCTTGATGAACCCCTCGCGGTACTTGACGCCGAGCAGGTTGGCCATCTGCAGCGCCGAGGTGCGGCTGGTGTCGGGAATCGGGATGATGACGTCGATGTCGTGGTCGGGTCGCTCGCGCCGCACCTTTTCGGCGAGGTGCTCGCCCATGCGCAGGCGCGCCTTGTAGACCGAGATGTTGTCGATGATCGAGTCCGGACGCGCCAGGTAGACGAACTCGAACAGGCACGGCTTGAGCTGCGGATCGTCGGCGCACTGGGCGGTGGTGATCTTGCCGGTGTTGTCGACGAACACCGCCTCGCCCGGCTCGAGGTCGCGCACCAGTTCGAAACCGAGCACGTCGAGGGCGACGCTCTCCGAGGCGATCATCACCTCGGTCCCCTCCGCGGTCTCGCGCGTGCCGAACACCACCGGGCGGATGCCGTGCGGGTCGCGGAAGCCGACGATGCCGTAGCCGGTGATCAGCGCCACCGCGGCGTAGGCGCCCTTGCAGCGCCGGTGCACGCCGCGCACGGCCTGGAACACGTCCTGTTCGTCGAGGCGCAGCTTGCGCGTCTTCTCCAGTTCGTGGGCGAAGACGTTGAGCAGCACCTCGGAGTCGGACCCGGTGTTGATGTGGCGCAGGTCCTCGACGAACAGGTTGCGGGTCAGCTGGTCGACATTGGTCAGGTTGCCGTTGTGCGCCAGCGAGATGCCGTACGGCGAGTTGACGTAGAACGGCTGCGACTCGGCCGACGAGGCGCAGCCGGCGGTCGGGTAGCGCACGTGGCCGATGCCCATGCGCCCGCGCAGCTTGAGCATGTGACGGGTCTGGAAGACGTCGCGCACCAGCCCGTTGTCCTTGCGCAGGTTGAGGCGGTTGCCCTCGACGGTGACGATGCCGGCGGCGTCCTGGCCGCGGTGCTGCAGCACCGACAGCGCGTCATACAGCGCCTGGTTGACCGGCCCGTGGGAGATGATGCCGACAATGCCGCACATGGTTCGCTCAGCCGTCTGCGTGAGGGGTCAATCGTAAACGAAGTAGGCCGCGATGTCGGGGGGCAACAGGTCGCGCAGCAGCTCGGCGAGCTGCTGGAAGTGGCCGATGAACAGCGACTCGCCCCACCAGGGGTCCTGCGGCAGCGGCGTCAGGCCGGCCAGCAGCACCAGGATCGCCACCAGTACGATGCCGCGCGCGAGGCCGAAGATCAGCCCGAGCATGCGGTCGGTGCCGGTCATGCCGGTCTTGTCGACCGCCTTGCCGATCAGGTAGTTGACCACGCCACCGAGGAGCAGCGTGGCCAGGAACAGGCCGAGGAACCCGAGTGCGAGGCGCGCCGACGGCACGCTGACGTGGGGCTCGAGCAGGGTCGCTGGGTACCAGGCGAACGTGAAGCCGACCCAGAAGGCCGCGATCCACGCGACCAGCGACAGCGCCTCGCGGGTGAAGCCGCGCCACAGGCTGATGACCATCGACAGGCCGATCAGGACCAGGATGACGATATCGGCCCAGATCATCCGGCGAACGCCCCCCCGGGCCGGAGTCGCTGATGGGGGTTGCGCGGATCACCTGGCACCACTGGCTGCTACGGGTGGCTCAGGATGATGGCCGCGGCGAACTCCGGGTCCTTCTTGAGCTTCGCCAGCTGGCGCTCCAGCGCCGCACGGTCGAGCTCGGGACCGATGCGCACGCGGGTGGTCACCTTGCCGTCTGGGCCGGTCAGGCGCTCGTCGAACGCCGTGTAACCCGCCTTGCGCAGGCGGTCGCGCAGCGCGCGGGCGTTCTCCGCCTGGCTGAAGCTGCCGAGCTGGATCACCCACGCGCCGGCCGGACCGGGCGTCGGCGCCGCCACCGGCTCGTCCGTCGGCTCGTCCGTGCCCACCGGCGGCGCCTGGGTCGGTGCGGGAGTCGAGGGAACCGGCGTGGGTGGCGGCAGCGCCAGGTCGACGCGACGCGGCACCAGGTTGGCGTCCGGTGCGGGCGGGATGCGCTCGAGCGTCACCGGCTCCGGCGCCGGCGGCGGCCCGTCGAGCAGCATCGGGATGAAGATCACCCCGATCGCGATCAGCACCACGGCACCCACCAGGCGATGTTTGAGTCGGAGGTCCATGCGTTTCCCCGGGCGGAACGGCGATTATAAGTCGGCGCGCAGTGCCGCGGCCACGGTGTGGAACGAACCGAACACCACCACCCGGTCGCCGGGCGCCGCGTCGGCATGGGCGCGCCGCCCCGCGTCGGCGACGCTTTGGCAGGCAGTCACGGCCTCGCCACGCGCCGCCAGCGCATCGACCAGCCGTT
>CBDTVS010000210.1:0-4173 GCA_965364245.1 uncultured Gammaproteobacteria bacterium
GTCGCGGGCTCGATGCAGACGAGTGAGCCGAGACTGAAGCGCACCGGCGAATCACGTCTGACCATTTCCTGAGTCAGCGCGCCATGCAGCTTGTCGAGCATCGGTCCGGCGGCCTCACGCCCGGTCTCTGGTAGTAGCAGCGCGAACTCGTCACCGCCAATTCGTGCTACCAGGTCGCTGCGACGCAGGTGTTTGCGCAGGTCGGCGACCACCGCGCGCAGGATGGCGTCCCCGGCGCCATGCCCCTGGCGGTCGTTGACCTGCTTGAAGTTATCGAGGTCGATGTAGACCAGCGTGAACGGCCGCCGGCCGCGCGACATGCGCTGGTTCTCAAGCTCCAGAAGTTCGCCGAAGAAGCGCCTGTTCCAGGCCCCGGTCAGGGCGTCAGTCCGGGCCAACTCCCGTTCGCGACCAACCGCGAGTCGCAGCCGCCAGAGCATCAGGCAAACGGTCGTGAAGAACCCGCCACGCACCAGCGCGTTCCAGAACGGGATGAGGTCATGCGAGTAGACGTGACCACCGGCCGTGTCGACCAGGAACCATGTCAACGTGCAAACCAGCACCGTGATCAGGCCAAGTTGCAGACCCGTGGCCCAGGTCATGAACATCACCGGCAGCAGGTAGAAGAGCGAGAAACTCACTTCGGTACCGGTGGCGTAGTCGCTGCTGGCAGCCAGCATCAACAGCGTCAGACCCACCCCCGTCGCCTGGGGCTTCCCGAGGCGTTCGATGCGCTCCCCGAAGCGGTCGATGAATTTGCCGTCCATCAGCCACCCGCCTCGGTGGCACTCGCCTCGAAGCGCGTCGCAACACGCGCAACCCGGGCCCGGTTGGCACCAAGGTCGGAGTGCCCGACCCGCGACGCCGAGCGCAGGTGGATCACGCCGGCGTCCCGGTCGAGGCGCGCCTCGAGATCATCGATGAAGCCAAACAGCGGGGTGCGGAACGTCGCGGCAAGGTAGTCGCCGGCAGCGAACACGATCTCCCCGCCATCCGCGGCGATGGCATCCTGCAAAGCCTGCCAGGCGGCTGCCGGTTCGCGCTGACTGAACGCCAGCGGTTCGATCGCGTGCGCGGGTCCGGTCGCACCCGGTTCGCTGCAGACGCAGTTCGGACTCGCCGGGCAGGCACGCAGGCGCCCCGCGTCGAGGCCGTAGTCCGGCGGCTTGCTGCGCGACTGGTGTGCGGCGGCGAACAGTGCGCCCAGCGAGGCCAGCGCGAGGACGAGAACGATCCAGGCCATGCGGTGTATCCCCTTGCCCATCCTCAGGTCCGTCCGACCTCCTCCTCCTCGATCACCTCGCCCTCCTCGGCGGCGGCCGCGTACCACGCCGCCACGTCGGGATCGCCGAGCACCGTGGTCACGTAGCCGCGCACCACGGCCGGTCCTTCGACGCCGTAGGTCGCGAAGCGTGACGCAACCGGCGCGTACATCGCGTCGGCCACCGAGAACCCACCGAACAGCCACGGTCCGTCGCTGCCGTAACGGGTCCGGCAGTCGCTCCAGATGCGCTGCACGCGCTCGATATCACGCTGCACGGCGGCGTCGATGTTCACCCTGCGCCCGTGTGCCCGGCAGTTCATCGGCAGCGCGTGGCGCAGTGCACCGAAGCCGGCGTGCATCTCCGCGGCGACCGAACGCGCCATGGCGCGGGCGGCGCGGTCCGTGGGCCATAACGCCGGGTTCCGCTCGGCCGCGTACTCGGCGATGGCGAGCGACTCCCAGACCGTGATCTCGCCGTCGATCAGCACCGGCACCAGCCCGGCGGGTGTCTCGTCGGCGAGCTGGCGGTCGCCGTCCGGGGTCGAGAGTGCGACCGGGTACTCCTCGAAGTCGATGCCGGACTTGCGCAGCACGAGCCAGCCGCGTAACGACCAGGACGAGTAGTTCTTGTTGCCGAGGATCAGGGTCGGTTTCATGATCTTGCCTCGTTCTTTGTCGATTCAGTATCGCTCAGCCGGGCCGCGAGTTCTGTGACCGCGTCGAGGGCTGGCGCCACCTTGTCGAACGGTGCCTGCAGGAGCAGGTCTGGACCGTTCAGCAGCAGACTCGTCACGGTACCCGCAAGCCGCGGCAGCCGAGCGAGAAAAGCGTCCGGCAAACGGGACTCGAGATCGAATGCAGGCTCAGCATAGGCCAGGTAGCCGCAGCCAGCGCCGTGCAGGCGTCGGTCCGGGTCGGGTAAGCGCACTAGGCCAGCGAGACGCTCGTCGCCGAATTCGAGCACACGCGTGCCCATGCGTCCCGGAAGGCCTTCAGGCGACGCACCCTGCCATGCGCGCAGCAACAAGCGGCCATCGAACGTGATCGCGAGGGGCGTTGTGACCACGATCCACGCCGTGCTCTCCTCGTCCTCGGCACGGGGCAGCAGCTCGATCGCCCACTCCCTCTCGGCGCGCTGCCAGGCGTGTTGCGGCTCACCGCCAAGCTGTTCTTCGATCAGTTTGATCAGATCCCCGGGCGGTGTCGGGACTTCGCGGTAGCCGCGTGCCAAGAGGGTGCGCAGCGCATGGCGTCTCCTGGAGGCGCGCCACCCGGCGAACACGGCCATGGCTGCAAACAGCAGCAGGAAGCCAGCGATGCCCGGATCGAAGGTCATCGGCGGATACTCCCGGCGCTCACAGGTGACCGCCCAGCGCCAGGTGGATCGGCGTACCAACCAGCAGGATCAGCAACAGCAATGCCGCGGCAGAGAGCAGCGCGCTGCCGATGGCCAGGGCCGTGCGTGCGGGCCAGCTGGCCAAGCGGTAGCCGCGCCAGGTGGTGATCGATGCCGCCAGCGGCACCAGTAGCAACAGCCACGACACGGGATTCGCCAGTCCGGCGACCGCGCGCTCCGGATGCAGACGAAGAAGCTCGAACGACAACCAGATCGACAGTCCGATGAGCTGCCAGGCGGCCTGCCGAGCAAGCAGGCCGGACGGCCGCCTGGACGACCGGTCATGCGCATCGGGCAGCTGGACCAAGACCCGGGAGTCAGTGGCCCAGCCGACGACGCAGCCGGTGCATGCCGGCGAACACCAGGCCGACCACGACGGGTACGGCGATGCCGGTGACCAGGTCGGCGTCGAGCGGAACCCCTGCGCCCTTGAGGCCCTTGGCGAGATACCCGACCAATCCGACACCGTAGTAGCTCAGCACGACGATCGACAGCCCCTCGACGGTCTGCTGCAGGCGCAGCTGGAGCCTGGCACGCTGGTCCATCGACGCCAGCAGGTCGCGGTTCTGTTCGGCGATGCCGATGTCGATGCGCGTGCGCAGCAGGTCGCTGGCGCGCGAGACGCGGGTCGAGAGCGCGCCGAGCCGATCCCCGACCGACTCGCAGGTGCGTACCGCGGGGGCCAGGCGACGCTCGACGAACTCGTCGAAGGTCTGCAGGCCGGGTAGCCGTTCCTCGCGCAGCTGCGCGATGCTGCGCTGGATCAGGCCGTAGTAGGCACGGGTCGCCGAGAAGCGAGCGTTGGTGCGGGCCACGATGTGTTCGACGCGCGCGGCGAGCCGGGTCAGTGCTTCAAGCAGGGCGCGTTCCTGCGCCGGGTCGCGCAGTTCGTTGATGCGGCCGGTCAGCTCGGCGAGTTCGTTGTCGAGCCTGACGAGCTCGCGGCCGTGTTCACGCGCCGAAGGCAGACCGAGCAGCGCCATCATGCGGTACGACTCCATGTCGAGCAGGCGCTGCACCAGGCGCCCGGCCTGGCGCATGCGCAGGTCGATGTCGCGCACCAGCACCCAGCCGAAACCGTCGTCGTGGATCTGGTAATCGGTCCAGACATCGGCCGCGCCTCCGGTGACGCGGCTGCCGGAAACGGTGTTCGACGCGAACAGCGCACCGAGTTCGACCAGCGACCGCTCGACCGTGCCCTGCGGCTCGATCGCCAGGCGCAGGGCCACGAGCCGTTCACCCGGCAGGCGTTCGCGCCAGGCGGGGTCGAGGCAACTCGGCGCCGGCGCGAACGGGGCATCGAACGGCCCGGGGACGATCAGCGTCCAGCTCGAGAACTCGGTGTGACGCTCCCAGCGCAACCGGCAACTGCCGAGCTCGAGGCTCAGGAACACCGCGTCGTCGTCCGGCGCGGGGAGCCTGTTGGCGGTGCAGATCTCGGCGAGCAGCGCCCGCTCGCCGGCCACATCGTCGGTCAGGCGGGCAAAGTGCTCGAGGCGCAGCGGTGCCGCGA
>CBDTVS010000211.1:0-4163 GCA_965364245.1 uncultured Gammaproteobacteria bacterium
CACGCCGGCCATCCGGTCGCGGTGATCCTCGCCGGTAACCCGGCAGGCGGGACGGCGCCCCAGGAACTGCAGCGCCTCGCGCAGGAGGCCGGTGGGCAGCTCGTCGCCTTCTTCCACCGGCCCCGTCGGGATGACGGCCTCGCCAGCGTGCTCGGCGAGGTGACCGATCGCTGGCGCGTCGACCCGGCCCAGCTGCACGGGGTCTTCGGCCGGCTCGACGATCTCGCCTGCGTCGCCGCCTACGGGGCGACCGCGGTCGCGCTCACGGAACTGCTCGAGCCGCAGACCGACCTGCCACCGAAGACTTGGGTCCACGACGACCTGACCGCCTTCGTCGACGCCCTGCTCGAAGAACCGGACGAGGAGACGTGAACGGTCACGTGCTCCCCGCACGCGAGTTGCGCGGGGCCGCCTACCTGCTCGCCGCGCTGCGCACGCTGCTGTTCACCCTCGGCCAGTGGACGCTGCTGATCGCATTCCAGCTGACACTGCCGGTATTGCCGTTCCTGAAACTGCACCAGCGCTACGCGATCCTGACCCGCTGGGCCCACCTGACACTCGACTGGTTGCGCCTGACCTGCGGCCTCGACTTCGAAGTGCGCGGGCGCGAGCGGATCCCAGCGGGTCCCTGCGTGGTGCTGAGCAACCACCAGTCGGCCTGGGAGACCCTCGCCTTCCAGCTGGTATTCCCGCCCCAGGTCTGGGTGCTGAAACGCTCGCTGCTGCAGATCCCCCTGTTCGGCTGGTGCCTGGCGATGCTGCGGCCGATCGCCATCGACCGCGGTGGGCACAGCAAGGCGTTGCGCCAGGTCGTCGAGCAGGGTCGCGACCGCCTCGGCGACGGCATGTGGGTGGTGGTGTTCCCCGAGGGCACGCGCATGCCACCCGGAAGCCTCGGGGCGTTCAACCCGGGCGGCGCGATGCTCGCGGAGCGCGCCGGCGTACCGGCGCTGCCGGTCGTCCACGACGCCGGCACCTACTGGCCGCGCGGCAGCTTCCCGATCCGTCCCGGCACCATCCAGGTGACGATCGGGCCGCCGATCGAGACCACGGGTCGCAAGGCGAAGGCGATCAACGCCGAGGCCGAGGCGTGGATCGCTGCGGAACTGCCTGGACTGCATGGGTCGCCGTCAGCCAAGATCCGCCGGGATGGGCAAGAGTAACCAAGCGGTCTCGTTGCGCTGGAGCCTGCTGCGCAGCTTCCTGCTGCTCGTCCTGCTGACCTCGCTGACGATGCTCGCGGTGATGCAGTACCGCGCCTGGCAATCGGAGCAGACCCTCTCCCTTGAGCTGACCCAGCGTGGCCTCGACCTCGCCGGCAACGCCCTCGAGCGGTTCCTCGAACCGGCCCGCACCGGCGCCACCCTCACCGCGGAGTGGGGACGCCTCGGTCTGCTCGACCTGGCACCGGTCGTGGCCGCGCCCGTAGGGGAGGTCGGTGACCCGCAGCGCGACGCCATCACCCGCCTGAACCGCCTGTTCCTGCCGATCCTCAGGGCCCGTGCTGCGCTCGATGCCGTGCAGCTCGGCAACGACCGCGGCGAGGGGTGGCTGCTGCTGCGCCGCAGCGAGGGCGGGTTCGTCAACCGGATCGTCGCGCGGGACGCCTGGGGCCCGCGAGCGCTCTGGTTCGATACCAACTGGGACGGCTATCCGGCAAACCCCCGCTGGGTCGATCTCGACTACGATCCGCGCGCCCGGCCCTGGTACGTGGAGCCGGGCAAGGACGATGCCGGGCGTGGCATCGGGGCCCAGACCTGGACCTCCCCGTACACCTTCGCCACCACGCGCGAACTCGGCATCACCGCATCGCGCGCGTGGCGGCAGGCCGACGGCACGTCCACCGTCGTGGCTTGGGATGTCCTGCTCAGTTCTCTGTCAGATTTCACCCTGAGTGGTGAGTCAAGGGTAAGTAATCGTTCACTAACCGTGGTCTTCGACGATCACCTCCAGGCGATCGGCCTGCCCGAGGACCCACGCTACCAGGATCCCGAGCTGGTGCGCGCCGACCTGCTCAAGCCGATCGTGGAACTCGACCACCCGCTGGTCCACGCGGCCCTCGTCGCGGCATCCCAACAGACGCCTCCCGAGGCCGGCGAGGTGCTGCCCGCATTCTCCTTCGAGGCCGGCGGCGAAACCTGGTGGGCCGCCACCGAGCGCCACCCCCTCCCCCCCGATGGCGCACTGCGGGTCGCGGTGCTGGTGCCGAGCAACGACCTGGTCGGCGAGATCGCCAAGCTGCGCGTCGTCCTGTTCGGCACGACGCTGGCCGCTGTCGCGGCCGCTCTGCTCCTGGCGCTGTTCCTGACCCGCGCCTACAGCCGTCCTTTGGAGGCGCTCGCGGCGCAGAGCCGACGCATCCGTGAGCTCGATTTCTCCCCGGGTGAACCGATCGAGGCGAACGTGCGCGAGGTGCGCGACCTGGCCGAGGCGCAGGCGCAGTCGCTGGCCGCGGTCGAGTCGTTCTCGCGCTATGTGCCGGTCGAGGTGGTGCGCGAACTGGTCGCCGAGGGCGACGTCGCGCGCATCGGCGGCCAGAGCCGCGAGATGACGCTGCTGTTCAGCGACATCGCCGATTTCACGCGCCTCTCGGAGGGCCTGGATCCGCAGTCGCTGGCCGATCACATGGCCGACTACTTCGATGCACTTATCCACACGATCCAGGCAAATGGCGGCACGGTCGACAAACTTGTCGGTGATGCCATCGTCGCCTTCTGGGGCGCACCGCACGCCGATACCGCCCACGCGACCCATGCCGTTGCCGCGGCGCTGGCCTGTCGGGAACAGCTCGTGGAACTCAACGCGGCGTGGCAGGGGGCCGGCCGACCCGCCTGGCCTACCCCGTGCTCGGCGACAAGGTGAACCTCGCCAGCCGTCTCGAAGGGTTGAACAAGGTCTACGGCAGCGACGTGCTCGCCGCCGAGGCGACCGTCATCGCGTGCGGCGACAGCTACGCATGGCGCCGTCTCGATCGGGTCGTGGTCAAGGGCCACCAGCATCCAACCTGGGTCTACGAGCTGCTCGGCACTAAGAAGCAGGTCGCGGACGAGATGCTGACGCGGACCGGAAGCTACGAGGCGGCCTGGGATCGCTACGCGAATCGCGACTTCGCGGCCGCGCTGGAGAAGCTCGATGGGTTGCTGGCCGAGGGTAGCGACACCGCGGCCCAACGGCTGCGCGCGCGTTGCGCGGCGCTGGCGGCACACCCGCCAGGGGAGGGTTGGGAAGCGCTCTACCGCCCCGACAGCAAATAGATAAGTTACTGATTTATAAGTAACTAAACGTCTATATTCGCGGCCGAAAGGGCGTTGCGCACGATGAAATCGCGGCGCGGCTCGACCTGGTCGCCCATCAGCGTCGTGAAGATCTCGTCGGTGGCGACCGCGTCCTCGATGCGCACCTGCAGCAGGCGCCGGCTCTCCGGGTTCAGCGTGGTCTCCCAGAGCTGGTCCGGGTTCATCTCGCCGAGTCCCTTGTAACGCTGGATGTTGAGACCGCGACGCGCGTCCTCCATCAACCAGGTCAGCGCCTCGCGGAAGCTCGTGACCGGCTGCACGCGATCGCCGCGGCGCACGGTCGCGTCGTCTGCCAGCAGGCCGTCGAGCTGACGGCCGAGTGCGGCGATCGCCGCGTATTCGCCGGTAACGAAGAACGTGGCGTCGAGCGTTATTTCACGGCTGACGATGCCGTGCGCGTAGCGGGTCACGACCAGCCGCTCCCCTGCCCCGTCGTCTTCGGCCGGCACGACCCTGACCGCGAAGCGTTCACCGGTCTGCGCCACGTCGCCGAGACGCGCCTCGAGCTCGGCGGCCCAGGCCGCGAACGCCTGCTGATCGGCACGCAGCTCGGGGGTCACGGTCGGCAGGTAGATGAGCTTCTCCAGCACCGTGGCGTCGTAGCGCCGGTCGAGACGGCGCACCGTGGCCATCACCGCGAGGTAGCTGCGGGCGAGGTTCTCGAGGGCCCCCTCGGCAATCGGCGGCGCATCGGCGGTGACCTGCAGCTGGGAGCCGTCGAGGGCCAGGCGCAGCAGGTAGGCGTTCAGCTCGAGGTCGTCCTTGGCGTACTGCTCCTGCTTGCCCTTTTTGACTTTGTACAGCGGCGGCTGCGCGATGTAGATGTAGCCGCGCTCGATCAGCTCGGGCATCTGTCGGTAGAAGAAG
>CBDTVS010000212.1:0-4159 GCA_965364245.1 uncultured Gammaproteobacteria bacterium
GCATCGATCACGTGCGCCTGCAGGACGAGGACGAGAGCGCGTTCCACATCGGTCGTGTACGCGCCGACACCGGGCGCGACGCCTGGTACCGCTCGCAGGTGTTCAGCCTCGGTGCCCAGCTCGGCCGTGCCGACCTCGACGTGCGCCTCGCCAGCGGCGCCGAGTGTCACCTCGATGGCCTCTACCTGGCCGGCAAGCGCCAGCACGTCGACCACCAGACGCGCATCGACCACGCCGAACCGCACGCGACCAGCAGCCAGCTCTACAAGGGCATCCTCGACGGCGCCGCGCGCGCGGTGTTCAGCGGCACCGTGCACGTGCGCGAGGATGCGCAGAAGACCGACGCCAAGCAGATGAACCGCAACCTGCTGCTGTCGTCGCGGGCCGAGGTCGATGCCAAGCCGCAGCTCGAGATCTACGCCGACGACGTCAAGTGCGCGCACGGCGCCACGGTCGGGCAGCTCGATCCCAAGGAGCTCTTCTACCTCCGTTCGCGCGGGCTCGACGAGCACGACGCTCGCCAGCTGCTCATCCACGCCTTCGCCAACGACCTCGTCGACCGTATCGCCGATCCGGGTGTGCGTGCGTTCATCTACCACGCACTCGACGCGCGCCTGCCGGGGCGTGAAGGCGGCGCGGAGGCCGGGTGAGCACGGCGCTGCAGTCCGAGGCCACCGGGACCGTTGCGGGTCTCGACGCCGACCGCCTGCGCGCCGACTTCCCGATCCTCGCCCAGGAGATCCACGGCAAGCCGCTGGTCTACCTCGACAACGGCGCCTCGACCCAGAAGCCGAACGCGGTGATCGATGCGCTCGGCGATTTCTACGCCCGCGACTACGCCAACATCCACCGCGGCGTGCACACCCTGAGCGAGCGGGCGACGGCCGCCTTCGAGGGGGCGCGCGAGCGGGTGCGGCGGTTCCTGAACGCCGCTGACCGGCACGAGATCGTCTTCACCCGTGGCACCACCGAGGCGATCAACCTGGTCGCCGCGAGCTTCGGCGGCCAGCGCATCGGCGCCGGCGACGAGATCATCCTGACCGGCATGGAGCACCACTCCAACATCGTGCCGTGGCAGCTGCTCGCCGAGCGGGTCGGGGCGGTGATCCGCGTCGTGCCGCTGCACGACGACGGCAGTCTCGACCTCGACGCCTATGCATCGCTGTTCGGACCGCGCACGCGGCTGGTCGCGGTGGTGCACGTCTCCAACGCGCTCGGCACCGTGAACCCGGTGGCCGGGATGATCGCCACCGCGCACGCCCACGGCGTGCCGGTGCTGGTCGATGGTGCGCAGGCGGTGGCCCACGCCCGGGTCGACGTGCAGGCGCTCGACTGCGATTTCTACGCCTTCTCGGCGCACAAGATCTACGGCCCGAGCGGCATCGGTGCGCTCTACGCGCGTCGCGAGCTGCTCGAGGCGATGCCGCCCTGGCAGGGCGGTGGCGACATGATCCGTACCGTGTCCTTCGAGGGCTCGACCTGGGCCGATCCGCCCTACCGCTTCGAGGCCGGCACCCCGCACATCGCGGGAGCCGTGGGCCTCGCCGCCGCGCTCGACTACGTCGACGGGGTCGGTCTCGACGCGATCGCCGCGCACGAGCACGACCTGCTCGTCTACGGGACCGCCGCGCTCGAGCAGATCCCGGGGTTGCGCCTGATCGGCACCGCAGCGGACAAGGCGGCGATCCTGTCGTTCGTCATCGACGGCGTCCACGCCCACGACATCGGCACCGTGCTCGACTTCGAGGGCGTCGCGGTGCGCGCCGGGCACCACTGCGCGATGCCGGTGATGACCCGCTACGGCGTGCCGGCCACCGCACGCGCCTCGCTCGGGCTCTACAATACCCGTGCCGACATCGATGCGCTGGTGCGCGCACTGCACCGGGTCACGGAGATGTTCGGCTGATGTCCGACCTGCGCGAGCTCTACCAGGAGGTGATCCTCGATCACGGCCGCAAGCCGCGCAACTTCGGGCCGCTGCCGGAGGCGAACCGCCACGCCGATGGCCACAATCCACTGTGCGGCGACCAGCTGCGGGTGCACCTGCAGGTCGAGGATGGGGTGGTCAGGGCGGTGCGCTTCGAGGGTGTCGGCTGCGCGATCTCGACCGCCTCGGCGTCGCTGATGACCCAGGCGCTGACCGGCAGGCCCGAGGCGGAGGTGCGCGAGCTGTTGGAGGAGTTCCTCGAGCTCGTGGTCGGCGACGGCAGCAGCGGCGAGCACCTCGGCAAACTGGTGGTGTTCGGCGGCGTGCGCGAGTACCCGTCGCGCGTGAAGTGCGCGACACTGGCATGGCACACCCTGGAGGCGGCCCTCGAGGACGACGGCCGGGAGGTGACGACAGAATGAACCAGTCCACGAATCAGGCCGGCGAGCCGCACGAGGCGCTGCCGGCTGATGCCGCCGCGGCGGAGCCGGTTGCCGGCATCGACCCGGAGGAACTGCGCGAGCAGGTCATCGACGCGCTGCGCGAGGTCTACGATCCCGAGCTGCCGGTCAACATCTACGACCTCGGCCTGATCTACACCTGCGAGGTCGATCCGCAGGGCCGCGTCGCCGTCGAGATGACGCTGACCGCGCCAGGCTGCCCGGTGGCGCAGACCTTCCCCTACTCGGTCGAGTGCGCGGTGCGTGCGGTGCCGGGCGTGACCCAGGCGCACGTCGAGCTGGTCTGGGAGCCGCCGTGGACCCAGGAGCGGATGAGCGAGACCGCGCGGCTGCAACTCGGTTTCTTCTGAAGGGCAGGGATGTCTGACTGGATCGACGTCGCCCCGGCCGACGAATTCAAGCCCGGGACCTGGCAGGTGGTCGACATCGACGGCGCGCAGATCGCCGTGTTCAACGTTGGCGGTCACTTCTACGCCGTCGAGGATCTCTGCACCCACGACGGCGGCGACCTCGCTGGCGGCGACCTCGAGGGCACCGAGGTGGTCTGCCCGCGCCACGGCGCGCGCTTCTGCCTGCGCACCGGCAGCGCGCTGACGCCGCCGGCCTATGACGCCATCGACACCTTCCCGACCCGGATCGAGGCCGGTGTCGTGCAGGTGCGTGACGACCGTTGGGACTGACCACCGCGGCCGCGTGGCGGCCCCGTTATACTGACTGCGGCGGCAGGATGCCGCCGACCTGGATGCCATGATGACCCTGTCGAGACTCCCCGCCGGCACGCTGCCGGCCCTGCTGGCCGCGCTGCTGCTGGCCGGCTGCGCGGCCACGCCCAGCGCGCCGCCCGACCCGTTGATCGGGCAGATCGTCGCGGGCGACAGCGGCGCGCGGCTCGAGCGCGAGGCGCTGTTCGCGCGCATGGCCGAGGCCGACGTGGTCTACCTCGGCGAGGTCCACGACAACCCGCACCACCAGGCGCGTCAGCGCGACGCCGTCGCGGCGTTGCTCGCGGCCGGCAAGGCGCCGACCCTGGCGATCGAGTTCTTCGGCAGCGAGCAGACCGGCTGGCTGATGGACTACGCCCAGCCCAAGGAGCAGGGGCAGATGGCGCGCAGCGGTCCGGTCTCGGAGCGCATCCTGCGCCGCCGGGTCGGCTGGGACGCCGAGGAGGACGACCGCTGGACGCGCTACGGGCCGCTGCTCGAGATGGCTCGCGACAACCGCCTGCCGGTGCTCGGCATCGATCTGCCGCCGGCGCTGCGCCTGCGCCTGCAGCGCGTCGGCCGCGCGGGCCTCTCCCCGGTCGAGGTCGCGCAGCTGCCCCCCGCGTCGCCCGATCCTGCGGCCTACGCCGCGGTGATGAACGACCGCCTTGGCCAGGCGCACTGTGGCTACGGCACCCCCGAGAGCATCGCGCGTCTCTACGACACCTGGCTGGCGCGTAACGACGCGATGGCCGCGGGCATCGTCGCCGCGCTCGAGGATGCCGACCACCACCCGGTGGTGGTGATCGTCGGTGCCGGTCACGTCGAGCACGACCAGAGCGTGGTGCGCCGGGTCGCCGAGCTGCGTCCGGGTACGCGCCAGCTGGTCGTCGGCCTGCGCCCGGTCACGGTTCCGCCGCGCCCGCTCGCCGACCACCTCGCGCCGACCGTGCGCGACGGTGTCGACTTCGGCCCCGACTACGGAATCTTCTGGTTCACGCCACTGCAGGAGCGCGAGGACCCGTGCGAGCGCTATCGCGAGATCCTGCGCAAGCGCCACGGTGCGAAGC
>CBDTVS010000213.1:0-4146 GCA_965364245.1 uncultured Gammaproteobacteria bacterium
TCGGCGCTGAGCGACGCCAGGCTCTCGGCCGTAGCTTTCGCTTACCTGTACTTCATAAATTCCGCGAAGATAAATGCCGCTGTTGCCTTCCTTGTCGACATTCACTTCCAGCGTGAGGTTAAAGTCCTCGAAATCGGCCACGGTGCAGAGGTGGATGTTCGGCGTGTCGTACCAGGTGTTGGGCAGCGCGCGCGACATCGGCATGCGCCCGAGGGCCAGCGACAGGCGGCAGCGGTAGTGCCCGAAGTTCGGGAACGTGACGATCCCCTCGCGACCGACGCGCAGCATCTCCTCGAGCAGCAGGTTGGGGTGGTCGACCGCTTGGAGCGTCTGGGTCATCACCACCACGTCGAAGCTGGCGTCGTGGAAGTCGCCCAGGCCGCGGTTCAGGTCGTAC
The DNA here is from genome assembly GCA_965364245.1 of uncultured Gammaproteobacteria bacterium. Lineage (GTDB taxonomy): Bacteria > Pseudomonadota > Gammaproteobacteria > QNFN01 > QNFN01 > QNFN01. The sequence continues at coordinate 398 of CBDTVS010000213.1, forward strand.
TGCAGCACGTTGACGCCCGATGCGACGCAGCGCTCGACGTTCGCCGGGTCGATCTCCAGCCCGTAGCCGGTCACCCCATGGTGCGTCGCGAGGTGCGCGAGCAGCGTGCCGTCGCCGCAACCCAGGTCGAGCATGCGGCTGCCGGGGACGATCCAGTCGCTGATGATCTCGAGATCGGGGCGCATCTCAGGCGACCTCGTCCGCGACGCGGCGCATGTAGTTGGTGAACACCGCGCGGTAGTGGGGAATCGGCGCGAGGAATGCGTCGTGGCCGTGTTCGGCCTCGATCTCGGCGTACGAGACCTGCTTGCCGGCGCGGATCAGGGCGCGCACGATCTCGCGCGAACGCGCCGGCGAGAAGCGCCAGTCGGTGGTGAACGAGATGACCAGGAAGCGTGCCGTCGCGTCGGCCAGCGCTTTCGCGAGGTCGTCGCCATGGGCGGCCGCGGGGTCGAAATAGTCGAGCGCCTTGGTCATCAGCAGGTAGGTGTTGGCGTCGAACTTGTCGACGAACGACCGCCCCTGGTAGCGCAGGTAGCTCTCGATCTGGAACTCGACGTCGAAGTTGAAGTTCAGCCGCCCCTCGCGCAGTTCGCGACCGAACTTGGCGCGCATCGCGTCCTCGGAGAGGTAGGTGATGTGGCCGAGCATGCGCGCCAGCATCAGCCCGCGCCGCGGGACCACGCCGGCGTCGTAGTAGTGACCGGCGTGGAAATCCGGGTCGCTGAGGATCGCCTGGCGGGCCACCTCGTTGAAGGCGATGTTCTGCGCGGTCAGTTTCGGCGCCGCGGCGATCACCAGCGCGTGGCGGATGCGTTCCGGCTGGTCGATCGTCCACTGCAACGCCTGCATGCCGCCGAGGCTGCCGCCGATCACCGCCGCCCACTGCGCGATACCGAGGGCGTCGGCGAGCCGTGCCTGGCTCTGCACCCAGTCGCGCACGGTCACGAACGGAAAGTCGGGGCCGTAGGGGCGCCCGGTGCCCGGGTCCGGCGTGGTGGGCCCGGTGCTGCCCTTGCAGCCGCCCAGGTTGTTGAGGCTGACGACGAAGAAGTGCCGGGTGTCGATCGGTTTGCCGGGCCCGATGTAGGTGTCCCACCAGCCCGGCTTGCGTTCCTCGGGCGCATGGTAGCCGGCGGCGTGGTGATCACCGGACAGGGCGTGGCAGATCAGTACCGCGTTGCTGCGCGCGGCGTTGAGCTCACCGTAGGTCTCGAAGACCAGGTCGTAGGCGGGGAGCGTGCGGCCGCTGTCCAGCTCGAGGGGCTGGTCGAAATGCAGCGTCTGCGGTGTCACCAGGCCGACCGAATCGGCCGGGAAACTCTCCGGCATCGGTTCAGACTCGTGTCAGGGGGCCGCGGCGCGGGATCAGGCGGCCAAGTCTAGTCAGCCCCATCGGGGGGCGCAACCGGATGTTCAGGGCGCCTCGAGCTGGCATGGCATGCGTGTCGGAGAGGCCACGCGCACCCGCTTGCGGCGCCCGGTCGCGCCCATCTCGAGCACCACCTGGCGTTTCGGCACGCCGAACTGCTCGGCGAGGTAGGCGCGCAGCGCCAGGTTGGCACGCCCGTCGACCGCCGGTGCCGCCACCCGGACCCTCAGCGCCTCGCCATGCCATCCGGCGAGTTCATTGCGCTTCGCTCCCGGCTGCACATGCAGTTCGAGCAGCAGGTCGTCACCGTCCCGACGGCAGGGTTTCAACCGGTCGCCTGGGCCAGGGCCAGCAACGGCGGCACCAGCAGCATCTTGGCCAGTTGCAGGCCGAGGAGCACGGCGACCGGCGACAGGTCGATGCCGGAGAACGGCGGCAGCAGGCGCTGCACGGGGCCGAGCAGCGGCCGGTTCAGATCGTGCAGCACCATCGCGATAGGCGTGCGGCCCGGGTTGAACCAGCTGAGCAGCGCCTGGGCGATGATGCTGACGAAGTAGACGTTGACCAGCATCGTCACCAGCTCGGCGAGCGACCAGAACAGCAGTCCCACGGGGCCGATCGTCATGCCGCGCAGCGCCGCGACGATGGCTAGCGTGAGCACCTGGATCACCACCAGCAGCAGCAACGAGGCGCCGTCCACGCGCTTGTTGCCGGGGATCGCGCGGCGCAGCGGCTGCAGCACCGGTTGCGTTACCTTGAGCACCACCTGCGACAGCGGGTTGTAGAAGTCGGCCCGGCAAAGCTGCAGCAGCAGGCGCAGCAGCAGGAACAGCATGACGATGCCGAGCACCGCCTGGACGAGGAACTCGACCGGGTTGGTCAGGTAGTCGCTACCCATCGTCGCGGTCCAGCAGAGCCGCGAGTTCCCCGGAGCGGTCGTTCGCGGCGCGCACCGCGCGGGCGACCAGTGCGCCGAAGCCGCCCTCGGCAAAGACCCCGAGCGCCGCCTCGGTGGTGCCGCCGGGCGAGGTGACCCGCTCACGCAGCTGGGCCGGCCCCTCGTCGCTCGACAGCGCCATGCGCGCGGCCCCCTGGGCGGTCTCCAGCGTCAGCAGGCGGGCCGCGTCGGGGTCCAGGCCCAACTCGCAGGCCGCCTGCTCGAGCGCCTCCATGAACAGGAAGAAGTAGGCCGGACCGCTGCCCGACAGCGCGGTGACGGCGTCCATCAGCGCCTCGTCGTGGATCCAGAGCGTCTGTCCGACGGCGCGCATGATCGACTCGGCCCGGCTGCGCTGCTCCTCGCTGACCTCGGGGGTCGCGTAGAGCGCCGTCGCGCCGCTGCGTACCAGCGCCGGCGTGTTCGGCATCGCCCGTACCAGGGCTTGCGGGTGGGTGAGCCAGCGTGCGATCGATCCGGCGCGCACCCCGGCCGCGATCGAGATCAGTAGCGGAGCGCTGGAGGTGTCGAATCCGGGGGCGAGCCCGGTGACCACCTGGCGCATCACCTGGGGCTTGACCGCGAGCACCAGCACCTCGACGTCGCTGGCCACCGCGACGTTATCGTCCGAGGTGAGCACGCCGAAGGCAGACGCGAGTTCGTCGCGCCTGGCGGCGTCCGGCTCCGCGACGCGGATCTGCCCGGGGGCGATGCCGCCCGCGATCAGGCCGCCGATCAGGCTGCGGGCCATGTTGCCGCCACCGATGAAACCGATCCGGTAGGTGTCCATGGGCGGCACCTTACTGGCTGCCCGGCTTACCGGGCAAGGTGTGGTGCGGCGGGCGCGGCCCGAACAGTGCGGTGCCGACACGCACCTGGGTCGCACCCTCGAGGATCGCCGCCTCGAGGTCGTCCGACATGCCCATCGACAGCGTGTCGACGGGCAGGCCGCGCTCCTGCAGGCGCTCGGCCAGCTCGCGCAGGGCGCGGAACGGCCGCCGTGCGCTCTCGATGTCGTTTGCCGGGGCCGGGATCGCCATCAGGCCGCGCAGCTGCAGGCGAGGCAGCGCAGCGATCTCCACGGCCAGGGCGGTGACCTCGGCGGGCGTAGCGCCGGCCTTGCTCGCCTCACCGCTGATGTTGACCTGCAGGCAGACGTTGAGCGGTGGCAGCGTGGCCGGCCGCTGCGCGCTGAGCCTTTGTGCGAGCTTCACCCGGTCGACGCTGTGCACCCAGCTGAAGCGCTCGGCGATGCGCCGGGTCTTGTTGGCCTGCAGCGGGCCGATGAAATGCCACTCGAGGTCGAGAGCGGCGAGCGCATCGAGCTTGGTGAGCGCCTCCTGCAGGTAGCTCTCGCCGAAGGCCCTCTGTCCGAGGCGGTGCAGCGCGGCGATTTCGTCGGCCTTACGGGGCTTGCTGACCGCGATCAGGACCACCTCC
>CBDTVS010000214.1:0-4134 GCA_965364245.1 uncultured Gammaproteobacteria bacterium
CCTCGCCTGGTACAGCAACGCCGAACTCGAGATCGTCGCCAACGCCGGCCACTACCCGATGCAGGAGACCCCGGTGCAGCTGGCGACGCGCATCGAGGCGTTCATCTCGCGCCACGCCTGAGTCCGGCGGCGCCGGAAAACGACGTGCGTGATGCGGCCATGGCAGCCGCCGTCGCCACTGCACCCGGGTGGCCCATCTGCCATAATTTACTGAGCTGACTTGGTCGGGCTTCCGGGTTCGTACGCCAGCCTGCTTCGCTTTACGAGGAACTCACGATGAGCAAAGGATCCGCCGCCGTTTCGTCCGACCAGGAGGGCGCCGCCATCCCGGAATTCGATCTCGATGCGCACGAGTTGTACCTGAACCGCGAGCTGACCTGGCTCGCGTTCAACAGCCGCGTGCTGCACGAGGGCGAGGACCCGCGCACGCCGCTGCTCGAACGGGTCAAGTTCCTGGCCATCGTCAGTTCCAACCTCGACGAGTTCTTCATGAAGCGTATCGGCGGCCTGAAGCAGCAGGTCGGCGCCGGCGTCACCGAGCTCTCGCCCGACGGGCGCAACCCGACCGAGCAGATCGACGCCTGTCACGAGGTGGTGCGTGATCTCAAGGATCGCCAGCGCAAGCTGGCGCTCGAGCTGGCCGGCGAGCTGGCCGGGCAGGGGATCCATCTGAGCCGCTACGACGCGCTCGCCGCCGACCAGAAGGCGTTGGTCCGCGAGTACTACCTGCAGAACATCTACCCACTGATCACGCCGCTGGTTATGGACCCGGCGCACCCGTTCCCGTTCATCTCCAACCTGTCCCTTAACCTGCTGGTGACGGTGCGCACGCCGGGCAGCGACCAGCCGGCGCTGATCCGGGTCAAGGTGCCGGTCGGCGCCGGGGTGCCGCGCTTCCTGCAGATCGGTGACGCCATGGACTTCGTGCCGCTCGAGGAGGTCATCGCCCAGAACCTCGATCTGCTGTTGCCTGGTATGGACGTCGAGGCGTGCGAGTACTTCCGGGTCACGCGCAACGCCATCGTCGAGAAGGCCTCGGAACAGGCCAACGACCTGCTGGAACTGATCGAGTCGGAGCTGCGCGATCGCAAGTTCGCGCCGATGGTGCGCCTCGAGGTCTCCGCCGGCATGGATCCGGTGCGCCGCGGCATGCTCGCCGCCGAGCTCGGCCTCGACGAGGAGGTCGACGTGTTCGAGGTCGAGGGCCTGATGGCCAAGCGCGACCTGTTCCAGATCGCCACCCTCGGCCGCCTCGACCTGCGCGACCCGCCGCACCACCCGGTCGATCACCCGCGCCTGGCCAACGCGCCGAACATCTTCCATGAGATCCGCGATCACGGCTCGATCCTGCTGCAGCATCCCTACGAGTCGTTCGTCACCTCGGTCGAGCGCTTCCTGCTCGAGGCGAGCCGCGACCCGAAGGTGCTGGCGATCAAGATGACGCTCTACCGCACCGCGTCGGACTCGAAGGTGATCCGCTACCTGATGGATGCCGCCGAGAACGGCAAGCAGGTCTCGGTCTGCGTCGAGCTCAAGGCGCGCTTCGACGAGTCGGCCAACATCCGCTGGGCGAACCGCCTGGAGGAGGCGGGCATCCACGTCTCCTACGGTGTGCTCGGGCTCAAGACCCACAGCAAGGTGATCTTCGTGATCCGCCGCGACTACGACGGCCTGCGCCGCTACGCGCACATCGGCACCGGCAACTACCACTCCGGCACCGCGCGCCTGTACAGCGACCTCGGCCTGTTGACCTGCGATCCGCTGATCGGCTCCGACCTGACGGAGCTGTTCAACTACATCACCGTCGGCCTGGTACCGAAACGCCATTACAACAAGCTGCTGCCGGCACCGAAGATGCTCAAGCCGGCCCTGCTCGAGAAGATCGAGCGCGAGATCAAGGGTCATTCCGAGAAGTCGCCCGGACTGATCCGGCTCAAGATGAACGCGCTCGAGGACACCGACGTCACGCGCGCGCTGTACCAAGCCTCGCAGGCCGGGGTGAAGGTGCAGCTGATCGTGCGCGACACCTGCCGGCTGCGCCCCGGCATCCCCGGGCTCTCCGAGACCGTCAGCGTGATCAGCCTGGTCGGCCGCTTCCTCGAGCACACGCGCATCTTCCACTTCCGCAACGGCGGTGACGAGGAGTACTTCATCGGCTCGGCCGACTGCATGCGCCGTAACCTCGAGGCGCGTGTCGAGGTGGTCACGCCGGTCGAGGACCCGGAACTGCGCAAGGAGCTCGACGCCATCCTCGAACTGCAACTCGCCGACCGCTTCGGCGCCTGGGAGATGCAACCCGACGGCAGCTACGTGCAGCGTCGGCCCGCGGGCGACGAGGAGGTGCCGAGCGCGCAGGCGCAGAGCATCGCGGCCGCCGACGAGCGCTACCGCTCGTTCAAGAAGCGCAACCGGCAGAAGAAAAAGAAGGACAAGTCGGGCCGGCGCGGCAAGGCCTGAACCGGGGACGCGACGATGCCCGCCTACCTCGTCGGCCAGGTGCGCCTGCGCGACCCGGACCTCTGGCGACGCTACGTCGCCGGGGTCGCCGAGTCGCTCGCACCGTACCAGGCCGAGGTGGTGTTCCGCGGCCGGCGCGCGCGTGACCTGGCCGGAGAGCAGACGCGCAAGCGCGTCGTCGTGATCCGTTTCGCCGACATGGACGAGCTCAACCGCTGGCACGACTCCGACGCCTACCAGGCGCTGGTGCCGCTGCGCGACCGCGCCGCCGACGTGCTGATCACCGCCTACGAGACGTCCGAGAGCTGATCACGGCCTTGGGGATGTCGGGCTGAAGCCCGACCCATAAACTCGCGTGTTCCTGGAGGTCGGACTTCAGTCCGACAGGATGTTCAATCCAGCGCCACCGCGCGCAGCCGTGCCGCCGCCTCCTCCGGGCTGACGGTATTCACGAACAGCCCCGAGCCGAGCTCGAAACCGGTCGGGATGCTGGTGCGCGGGCAGATCTCCAGGTGCCAGTGGTAGCTCGCCTCGCCCCCGGCGCACTCGGTGCAGTGCGGCAGCGAGTGCAGGAAGTAGTTGTATTGCGCGCCGCCGATCACCGCGTCGAGGCGGTGCATGGTGCGGCGGAGCAGGTCGGCGAGTTCGGGCAGGGCGTCGTCGGCGAGGTCGAGGTAGTCGGCCTGGTGTTCGAGCGGCAGGATATGCACCTCCCACTCGAAGCGGCTGGCGAACGGCTTGATGGCGACGAAGCGGGCGTTGCGCTCGATCACGTACTGGCCGACGTCGATGCGCCGGCGCACCTCGCCCGAGTTGCGATCGTAGATCGTCGCCTCGTAGGTCAGCGCCTCGTCGATCAGCGAGCAGAAGATGCAGTGGCCGTGGCGGGCATGGTAGGTGCGCGCGTTCGCGAACTCGTCCTGCACGTTCTGTGGCACCACCGGCATCGCGATCAGCTGGCTGTGGGTGTGGCCGATGCTGGCGCCGGCCGCCTTGCCGAAGTTCTTGAACGCGAGCACGTAGCGCAGTCGTGCGTCGCTGGCGTAGAGCGCGCGCATGCGCTCGCGGTAGGCGGTCAACAGCAGCGCGAGGTGATCCGCGCTCATCTCGTGCAGCGCGATACCGTGGTGGTGGTGGTCGATCATCACTTCGTGGCGGCCGTAGCCGTCGATCGCCTGCTGCAGGCCGAGCACCAGCGGCCCGCCCCGGTCGTCGGCGCCGAGCACCGGGAACAGGTTCTCGACCACGCGCACCTCCCAGTCGGGTCCGTCGGGCCAGGCGGCGACCGTGGGCGGGGTCCGGTCCTCGTTGCCGCGGCAGAACGGGCAGATGTCGACCCGTTCGCGGCTGTCACGCTCGGCCGGCTTCTCCGCCTCGCGTGGGCGCATCGCGCGAGCGGTGGCCACCAGCACCGCTTCGGCGGGCACGATCGGGTTGATGCGGATCTCGCGGATCGGTTTGGGTTCGGCGGTCACGGCTCCTCCATGCGCCGCGCCAGCTTAGCGGGACGCGGGCGGGGCGTGGTTGGAATCTTTCGATGCCGACATAGCCTCGGCTTATGCTGATCGGCAAAAGCGCCCAGCGAGAGCGGCGGTATTCAAGTCGCGCGCGCGAACCAGGTGCGGGCGCGCGACGTCGCCAGCGGCGCGAGCATCACGATCCCGGTGCCCAGCTTGA
>CBDTVS010000215.1:0-4129 GCA_965364245.1 uncultured Gammaproteobacteria bacterium
AAAATGCTCGCAGGCTAGTCAGGGAGCCGCGCGCTCGGTTTCGGCATTCGGCGGCGATTAGATCCACTCGCGGCCCGGCCGTGGCCGCAGGATATTTGCCGTGCACAGGCCGGTGAGGCGAACGTCGACAGCGCCGACGGGTTTTTTCTGTCGCCGGGTGAACGTCTTTACTAGATGGGCAGGAAAACGGCTGATGCAACCGATTGAATGACGGTTTTGATTCGTCGGTTGGTGCTCTCGGCAACCACGCGTGCCATGCTGTCTTGCAGGGCAATCAACTTGCCGAATTGTCGCTCGTAGCTGAGATTCTCCACCGGGCCATCGGTTGCGTTACTGAGGATGTAGAGCTCACCCGCCTCGTCCCGGCTGTTGCTCAGACGCCAAACGGCAATCTCGATATTGCGGGCCGCGTTGTAGAGCTTCTGGGGATCCAGCTCATCGGTGAAATAGAAAGACTGCTTGCCGTTATGGGCCGCGATGATCATGCCGCGCAACCCCGCTACCAGGGTGAGCACCCGATCGCCGCTGAATTCGGCATCGAACGCATGCCGTATCAGGTTCAGGGAGGCTTTGCCATCGAGATTCTGGTACTCGGGCCTCGGCTGGGGTCCGAACAATTGGCGAGCCGCCGCGTCGATAGTCACGGCACTGCCGCGCTGCAACTGCATGGGGTTGCGACGGTAGAGTTTCACCATCAGCTGCCGCAAGGTCTCCATGCTAAAGCGCAGTTGCACCTCGGCCATCATGTCCAGGTCGCTCTTGGCCAAATTCTCGAACTGGAACTGGCGCGCCGGAACCGGCGAGTTGTTATGGCCCAGGATGGCGCAGCCACCCAGTACCAACACCAAGGCCAGGGATGCCGTCGCCCTACGCGGACTAAAGCCGTTCACGCACGGGACTCGTGGCAAGATCGGCGGGCACGCGCTCGGTCTGTTCAGCCAGGGTCGTTGAGAAGATCCACTCGCGGCCCGGTTGCGGGTCGTCGGGGATCAGCCGTGCGCAGGCAAGCGAGGCGAGCGCGAGCGCCGCGCCGACCAGGAACACCGCCGACGGCGAGACCAGCCACAGCAGCCCGAACGGCGCCGGCAGCAGCACCGCGGCGATGTGGTTGATGGTGAACGCGACGCCAGCGGTCGGGGCGATCTCGGAGGGGTCGGCGATCTTCTGGAAGTAGGTGCGGATCGCGATCGACATCGCGAAAAACAGGTGGTCGAGCAGGTAGAGCACGACCGCGACCCAGGCCGTCTCGACGAAGGCGTAGGCGGTGAATACGCAGGTCAGGCCGACGTACTCCCAGGTCAGCGCGCGCTGGTCCCCGAGACGCCCGATCAGCCGGCCGATTGCCGGACCAGCAAGGGTGTTCAGCGCCATGTTGGCGAGGAACATCAGGGCGATCGCGGAGGCGTCGAAGCCGAACTTCACGACCAGCAGGAACCCGGCGAAGACCACGAAGATCTGTCGCCGCGCGCCGGCCAGAAAGGTGATCGCGTAGTAGAGGCCGTAGCGGCGGCGCAGGAACAGCGTTTTCTGCTGCTCGACCTTCTCCGGGAAGTGCGGAAAGGCGAACCAGGCGGCGAGGGCGAGGGCCACCGTCAGCCCGCCGCCGACCAGGTAGACGCCGGCCATCGACAGCCCGCCACGCTCGAGCAACAGCCAGATCGTCGCGTAGATCAGCAGCGACGCGCCCGAGCCGGCCGCGATCATGCGGCCCATGAACGCCGCGGTGCGCTCCTTCTCGAGCCACTGCAGGGTCAGCGAGTTGCGCGCGGTCTCGAAGTAGTGGAAGCCGACCGACATCACGAAGGTGGTGACCATCAGCCCGGCGAAGCTCGGCAGCAGGCCGGTGGCTGCGACGCCCAGGCCGAGCAGCAGCAGCGAGGCGATGGCGAGGGTCTGCTCGCGCATCCAGGCGAGCAGGAAGATGAACGTGAAGGCGAGGAAGCCCGGCACCTCGCGCAGGCTCTGCAGCAGGCCGATGTCGGCGCCGCTGAACGCAGCGCGCTCGATGGCGAAGTTGTTGATCAGTGCCTGCCAGGTGCCGAACGCCAGCGGCATCGCGACCGCCATCAGCAGCAGCAGGGCCTCCGGGCGGCGCCAGGCGGGTGTGTCGTGTGGCATGCAGGCCGCGTCAGGCCTTGGCGGTGCGCCAGTCGGTGCCTTGCAGGCGCCGCTGCAGTTGCGTCCAGAGGCCGAGCTTGTCAGCCTTGCCGGCCGGGGTCTTGCCGAGACCGCGCTCCTTGGCCAGCCATAGCCCATCGCCGTTGAAGCTGTAGACCGGCTGCAGGTCACGGCGCAGCCCGGCGCGGACCACTTCCTTGTTGAGGTTGTCGAGGATCAGCGGCTCGGCGTCCGGGGTCGGGAAGTAGGCGACCACCATGTGCGCCTGGTTGAGCTTGAGCGCCTTGACGTAGACCATGCGCAACCGCTCCTCGGGCACGCCGAGGCTGCGCAACGTGAAGTACTTGGCGATCGAGAAATCCTCGCAGTCGCCGCCGTTGCTGCCGAGGAACTCGATCGGCGTGGCCCAGTAGTCGTTCTCACCCCAGTGCTTGATGTCGTCGACGAAGCGCATCTTGTTGAAAAAACGGTTGACCTCGCGGACCTTGGTCATCTCGTCGGCGAAATCGGTGCGCGCGAGCAGCTTCGACCAGTCGTCGACACGCCCCCGGGCCGAGATGCCGTAAGTGGTCTCGACCCGCGCCAGCATGTCGCCGGTGATCTGCAGGATCTCCCTGGCTCTCTCGAGGTGGCGTGTCGCGGCACGGAGATCCCCGCTGGAGGCCGCGATGGCCCCCAGGGATCGCCGGCAGTGGCCGACAGGCTCGCGGTGCCGACAAATGCTGTGAATAATGGGGCTAGTTGGCCGGTTTCTGCGGCGCCGGGGATGCGAATAGGTGCTCAGAGGACATCCTCTCCGCCGACCAGCGGCGAGTGCTCGGCGAGGTCGGCGCGTGCTTCGTTACGGGCCATCAGCTTCTTCTGGGCTGCGTCGGGCAGGTCGGTGAACCGGATCACGCCCTTCTGGACTAGCAGCTCGACCAGGTCCTCGACGACGCGGGACATCGCGAGGTCCGAATCGAGCATCGCCTTGCGGGCATCTTGGAGGCCGAATATCACCTCGAGGCACTGGGGCGCATGCAAGTTGCATCCCTCGGGGATGCCTCGGGCCCGGTCGTCCTTGAACAGGAAGGCCATGACCTCGGGATCGTTGATCGAGGCCTGTTCGGCCTCCTGGCCGTCCGGCGTCTCGACCAGTCCGCTAATATTGCCCTCGGCGTCGCGGCGGATGTATGGCATGACCGGACCGCCTCCCATATAGTGAGCGATGTCAGGATTCTAACAATCATAGACACTTCCACGCCCAAGATGCTCAATACCGAATCATCGGCAACGCCGAGTACCCCTGTGCCAGGTGCGGGTATCGACATGCGCCAGGACGCTCTGCTCGATGCCCTGGTGGTCGTCGCCCGTCTGCATGGCCGCCCGGCCTCGGCAGAGACGCTGCGTGCCGGACTGCCGTTGGTCGAGCATCGCCTGACCGTGGAACTGTTTCCGCGCGCGGCACATCGTGCGGGGCTTAGCGCCAAGCTGGTACGCCGCCGTCTCGATGAACTCCCGGCGCTGCTGCTGCCGGCCGTGCTGCTGTTGGAGGACAACCGCACCTGCGTGCTGACCTCCCGCGACGAGGCTGCAGGCACCTGCACGGTGATCTGGCCCGAGACCGAGAGCGGCCATGATGTTCTGGAATCAGCCACCCTGCAGCAGGTCTACCGGGGCTACGCCTTCCTGGTCAAGACCGCTTACGTACCGGATGAGCAGGCGGCGGAACGTGACGGTGATGAGCGCGGCCAGCATTGGTTCTGGGGCGTCATGGGCCGATCGTGGCGTGTTTACCGTGACGTGCTCGCCGCCTCCTTCCTAGTCAATCTCTTCGCGTTGGCGATGCCGCTCTACATCATGAACGTCTACGATCGGGTGGTGCCGAACCAGGCCCATGAGACGCTCTGGGTGCTGAGCCTGGCGGTGGGCGGAGTGTTCCTGTTCGAGGCGGTCATGCGTGGTCTGCGCTCCTACTTCCTCGACCTTGCTGCGCGTCGCTCCGAACAGGCGCTGTCGGCGTCGATATGCG
>CBDTVS010000216.1:0-4116 GCA_965364245.1 uncultured Gammaproteobacteria bacterium
AGGCTGGCGGACCGCCACGGTCTCGAGGTGCTGGTGCCGGACGTGGCCGACCGGGCCCTCGTGCACCGGGTCATCTACGAGGAACTCTGTCTCGGCAGGGTCGAAGCCGGTTCCAGGGCGGCGTACCTGCGGATCGTCGATGATCTGGCCGCGCGGGGCGCAGAGGCGGTGATTCTCGGCTGCACCGAGATCGGCATGCTGATCGCGCAGACCGACACCGACGTGCGGCTGTTCGATACCACGGCGATCCACGCACAGAAGGCAGTTGAGTACGCCATGGCAAGCGACGAACCATGACGCGTGGATGCGCCCTTGAACAGGCCCCTGATCGAGGTCAGGCCGGCGTGCGTGACACCATGCGCCGGCAACCCATTCAGTGAACCAATTAGTGGTCCAGGTTCTGAAGTTCGTCGTACTCCTCGGGCTATCCGCGCCCCTCAGCGTCGGCCTGGTATTCCTGCTGGTGCCCTTCTGGCGCTGGCTCGAAGAGAGCGCCGGGATCGAGGCGATTGGCCACTCCGGTCCCGCTGGGTGGTGCTATCTGGTCGTCTATGGAACGGTGGTCGCGTTGCTGGTCATCGTCGTATGGTCGAGGCGAATGGGACGCCGCCGACCAGCCGATCACGCCGCCTGAACTTGCGCGGTATGCCATGGAAGGTATGCGTCGAGTAGGCGATCGACCAAGTGGCAGGTCTCGAGCACGGTCTTAGGGAAGGGCGGACGATGGAACTGACGCAGATGCTGTTCCTGGCCTACGCCGCCTCGTTGCCGCTGGTGACGCTCGTCGCGGTCGGGCGCGGTTTGCTCAGCGTTGCACGCAACCTGCGCGCCGCGAACTGGCCGTTTGCGATCCTCGCCGCCATCGGCGTCGCGGTGATGCTCGCGCTGTTCGCCGCGGTCGCCGTGCTCTGGTTCATCGCAGCGGTAAGCCACGGACCGAAGGGTGGGCCGGGGGAACTGCTGATCCTGTTCGGCTCGGGCGTCGCCATCTACCTCGCCGCGGTGGGCGTTCGGCAGGTACGCCGAGTCGCGCGGCGGCTGTCCCGTCACGGGACCAGGCGGCAATGCACAACCCCCGACGGGTGATCCCGGTTCGACTGCCTGATCTCGCCGCGTGCCTGCCGCGGCTATGCTGGGTGTTACAGGAGCCACTTTTGGAGGTGAGCATGTTCACCATCACCCCGAACGGACCGAACCGACTCGATATCGCGTTCAGCGGCAAGCTCGACAGCGAGGCGATGCGCGCGGCGCTCGACGAACTCGTCGCCAAAGCGGAAGACATCGAGCACGGGCGCATGCTCTACCGCGTCGACGACTTTCACCTGCCGACCCTCGCCGCGATCGGCGTCGAACTGGCGCGTCTGCCCGAGCTGCTGCGCATGATCTCGCGCTTCGATCGCTGCGCGGTGATCGCCGAGGCGCACTGGATCCGCAGCGTCAGCGAACTGGAAGGGTTACTGGTGCCGATCGTCGAGATACGCGCCTTCGAGCCGGGGCAGGAGGCCGAGGCCGAGGCGTGGCTCGCGGAGGGCGCGTGACGTCGCGCGTCAATCCTCGCGCGCTCTAGGCAGGACCAGGTTGGCGACCACGCCGAGGATGCCGGCCAGGCCGATGCCGCTCATCGAGAACGCCTCGCCGCCCAGGCTCAGGCCGCCGACGCCGCTGACCAGCACCAGCGCGACGATGATCAGGTTGCGCGGCTGCATCAGGTCCGTGCCGGCGCGTACCAGCGTGTTGATGCCGACCACGGTGATGGCGCCGAACAGCAGCACCAGGATGCCGCCCATGACCGGGGTCGGCAGCGTGGCGAGCAGGGCGCCGACCTTGGCGACGAAGGCGAGACCGATGGCGAAGATGGCCGCCCAGGTCATCACCGCCGGGTTGAAGGTCTTGGTCAGCGCGACTGCGCCGGTCACCTCGGAGTAGGTGGTGTTGGGCGGGCCGCCGAACAGCGCGGCGAGCGAGGTGGCGAGGCCGTCACCGAGCATGGTCTTGTGGATGCCGGGTTTTTCCAGGTAGTCGCGCCCGGTGACCGAGCCGATCGCCAGCACGTCGCCGAAGTGTTCGATGGCCGGCGCGATCGCGACCGGTAGGATGAAGATCACCGCCGCCCAGTTCCACTCCGGGGTCACGAAGGCGGGCAGCGCGAACCACGGCGCGTCGCGCACCGGGGCGAAGTCGACCAGGCCCAGCACCAGCGACAGCACGTAGCCGACCACGACGCCGGTCAGGATCGGCACCAGCCGCAGCATGCCGCCGCCGCGCAGCGACACCAGCACGGTGGTCAGCAGCGAGACGCCGGCGACGGTCAGCGCGGTGGCGTAAGGCACCAGCTCGGCAGCGCCATCGCCGGTCTTGCCCATCGCCAGGTTGACGCCGACGCCGGCGAGCATCAGGCCGATGACCATGATCACGGGACCGGTGACGATCGGCGGCAGGATGCGGTGCAGCACCTCGACACCGCGCAACCGCACGACCTGGCTGAGCACCACGTAGAGCAGGCCCGCGGCGGCGAGCCCCGACAGCGTCGCCGGGATGCCCCAGGTCTGCGCGCCGTAGATCATCGCCGGGATGAAGGCGAACGACGAGGCGAGGAACACCGGCACCTGGCCGCGCGTGATCACCTGGAACAGCAGCGTGCCGGCCCCGGCGGTGAACAGCGCGACGTTGGGATCGAAGCCGGTCAGCAGCGGCACCAGCACCAGCGCGCCGAAGGCGACGAACAGCATCTGCGCGCCGAGCAGCGCCTCGGCCGGGTGGAAGTGGTAGTCGCTCTCGTGGGCGACCTTCTCGACGGTCGATTCGCTCATGCGGGCACCTCGTTATTGTTCAGCTCGGGTCGGGGCGTCCGTTGCCCAGTTTGTGGGGGGCGTCCCCCTGGCTGGCGTTTCAGCGCGTACCGAAGATGCGGTCTCCGGCATCGCCGAGGCCGGGCAGGATGTAGCCGACGTCGTTGAGCTTCTCGTCGACCGCGGCGACGAACACCTCGACGTCGGGATGCGCCTGCCGCAGCCGTTCGAGGCCCTCCGGCGCCGCGACCAGGAAGATGCCTAGCACCTCCCGGCAGCCGGCCTCCTTGAGCAGATCGATGGTCGCGATCAACGTGCCGCCGGTGGCGAGCATCGGGTCGAGGATCAGCGCGGTGCGCTCCTCGACGCTGCCGGCCATCTTGGCGTAGTAGTGCACCGGCTCCAGGGTCTCCTCGTTGCGGTAGAGACCGATGACGCTGACCTTCGCGCTAGGGATCAGGTTGAGCACGCCGTCCATCATGCCGAGCCCGGCGCGCAGGATCGGCACCACGGTGATCTTCTTGCCCTTGATCTGCTCGACCTCGACCGGCCCGGCCCAGCCCTCGATGGTCACGCGCTCGGTCTCGAGGCCCTTGGTTGCCTCGTAGGTCAGCAGCGTGGCGATCTCGGAGGCGATCTCGCGGAAGCTCTTGGTACTGAGGTCGTGACGGCGCAGCAGGCCGAGCTTGTGGCGGACGAGGGGGTGGTCGACGACGTGAACGGCCATGGCTGGGCTCCCTGCGGGGTCGCGGCAGGATAGCACGCGAGCGGGCGGGGGCCGGGCTCAATCCAACAGCGGGTCGTCGTCGCTCACCTGCTGGTAGAAGCAGCCCCAGGCGCCGGGACCGGCGTGCGCGCCGATCACCCCGGTCGGCGCGCCGCGCACGCACTCGACCAGTTCCCAGCGCGCGCGCAGCCACGCCTCCAGCTCCTCGAGACGCTGCTCGGTGTCGATGCCGACCAGGCCGACCCGCAGGCGTGCGTCGGCAGGCAGGGTCTGTTCGAGGTGGCGTTCGACGAAGCGCACCGTGTCGGCCGCGCCGCGCGCCTTGCCGAGCGGCACCACCTGCCCGTCGCGCAGGGTCAGCACCGGCCGCAGCTTCAGCAGCGAACCGATCATCGAACTGGCCGCGCCGATGCGTCCGCCGCGGCGCAGGTACTCGAGGGTCGCGACCGCGAACACCATGCCGCTCTGCTCGCGCCAGCGGGCCAGCCAGTGCAGCAGCGTGTCGCTGTCGGCGCCGCGTGAGGCGAGTCGCGCGGCGTTGCGCGCCATCAGGCCAAGGCCGAGGCTAGCGCTGCCGCTGTCGAATACCTCGACACGCGG
>CBDTVS010000217.1:0-4094 GCA_965364245.1 uncultured Gammaproteobacteria bacterium
AGAGTTCAAGTCGATGAACGTGGCGGCGCCCAAGCCCATCGAGCTGAGTGTCGATCTCGGGGAACGCAGCTACCCGATTCATATCGGACCTGGACTGCGACATGTCCCGGAACTCTTCGGCGCTGGAATCGCCGGTCGCCAGGTTCTCGTGGTGACCGACACCACCGTAGCGCCGCTCTACCTCGATGACATTCTGCGCAGCCTAGCCGGTTTCACATGCAAAACGCTGGTGCTGCCCGATGGCGAATCGAGCAAAACGCTCGCAAGCGTCGAAAAGATATTCGACACGCTGATCGAGCACCGTTTCGAGCGCAGCGTGACGCTCTTGGCGCTGGGTGGCGGCGTGGTCGGTGACATGACCGGTTTCGCTGCCGCGTGCTACCAGCGCGGCGTGCCGTTCATCCAGGTGCCTACCACGCTGCTGGCCCAGGTGGACTCCTCGGTGGGTGGCAAAACTGGGGTCAACCACCCGCGTGGCAAGAACATGATCGGGGCGTTTCACCAGCCACGTGCGGTGATCATCGACACCGCGACGCTCGATACGCTCGATGAGCGCCAATTGCGGGCGGGAATCGCCGAGGTGATCAAGTACGGCCTGATTCGTGATGAGGGCTTCTTCGGCTGGCTCGAGGCGTCGATGCCGCGCCTCCTGCGGCGGGACAAGGATGTACTGGGCGAGGCGATAGCGCGCTCTTGCCGCTGCAAGGCAGAGGTAGTTGCCGAAGACGAACGTGAAGCCGGCGTGCGCGCGTTGCTCAACCTGGGTCACACCTTCGGGCACGCGATCGAGACCGGCACCGGTTACGGCAGCTGGCTGCATGGTGAGGCCGTGGCGGCGGGCACGGTGCTTGCCGCAGATCTTTCGGTACGGCTGGGCTGGCTCGAGGAGGATGCCCGCGATCGGCTGGTGGCACTCTACGAAGCGGCCGGCTTGCCGGTATCCTCGCCACCCTCGATGAGCCCTGACGATTACCTGCGCCTGATGGCGATCGACAAGAAGGTCAGTGCCGGTCGCCTGCGCCTCGTGCTGCTGCGCGGGATCGGCGACGCGGTGGTCACCGCCGATTTCGACGCAGCCGCCCTCGACGCGACACTCGCAGCAGCCTGTGCCGGATGAGACCGGTGCCGTCGTGACGAACAACTCCGGTTCCCTGTTGCCCTGTGCGGTTCAGCACGGTCAGGGCCGCGGGCGGCCACATAACGGTGACACGGCCGGACCGGGCGACTTCGCGCGCGATCGCGAGCGGGTCATCCACTGCGCGGCGTTTCGACGACTCGAGTACAAGACCCAGGTCTTCGTGAATCACGAGGGCGACCTGTTCCGCACGCGCCTGACCCACACCATCGAGGTCGCGCAGACGGCGCGCACGTTGGCTCGTGCGCTGTCCCTGAACGAGGATCTCGCCGAGGCCATTGCGCTGGCGCACGACCTCGGCCACACGCCATTCGGCCATGCTGGCCAGGAGGCGCTGAACGGTTGCATGACCAGCTATGGCGGCTTCGAGCACAACCGTCAGTCGCTGCGCGTGGTCGACGAACTCGAGGATCGCTTCGCCGAATTCCGTGGCCTGAACCTCACCTTCGAGACTCGCGAGGGCATCCTCAAACACTGCCCACCGGCCGCGGCCAAGGCGCTTGGCGACGTCGGACGGCGCTTCCTCGACGGCACGCAGCCCAGCCTCGAGGCGCAACTCGCGAACCTCGCCGACGAGATCGCCTACAACGCCCATGACATCGATGATGGCCTGCGCAGCGCGCTCGTCGATGAACACCAGCTCGGTGAGGTTGCACTGTTCGCCGAGACCTGGGAGGCGGTCAGGGCGCGTTATCCCGATTTGCCACGGCGACGCACCATCCATGTCGTGGTGCGCGAACTGATCGAGGCGCAGGTTGCCGATCTCTGCACCGAAGGCGCCACGCGCATTGCTGAGGCCGCGCCGGCCGACGTCGAGGCGGTGCGAGACAGGCACGAGCCGCTGCTCGGGTTCAGTGCCGCCATGCAGGATCACCACCGCGAGATGAAGCGCTTCCTGCGCGAAAACCTCTACCGGCACTACCGCGTGCATCGCATGGCCCACAAGGCGCAGAAGGTGGTCGGCGAACTGTTCACGGCGTTCATGGCGGACGTCCGCCTGCTGCCCGGTGAGATCGTCGCGCAGGTCGCCGTGCTCGAGCGCGCATTCGGTGACGCGGGGCGTGCACGCGGCGTGGCCGACTACATCGCCGGCATGACCGACCGCTACGCCTTCGCCGAGCACGCGCGGCTCTTCTCGCCCGAAGCGCTGACCTGAGACGCGTTCGTGCGGATCTACATGCAGACGCTGCCGTCGCCCGATGCGCCACTGCGCTTCTGTCACCTGCTGCTGCAGCAGGACCTGCTCGGCGGCTGGACGCTGGTGCGCGAATCGGGACGCCAGGGCGGCAGCGGTCGGGTGCGGCGCGACCACTTCGACACGCGCGACCTGGCGGAGGCGGCGCTGATCAAGGAGCGCGATCAGCACGGTCGGCGTGGCTACCGCGTGGTCTTTGCCGAGGGCGTCACGGCGCACTGAGCCTGATGCGTGAAGCAAGAGGCTCCAAGAGCGGCGTGCTACGCATCATCGGCGGACGCTGGCGTGGCCGACGCATTGCGGTGCCCGACCAGCCCGGCCTGCGCCCGACGCCGGACCGCGTTCGCGAGACGCTGTTCAACTGGCTGCAGCCGGTGATCGTGGGCGCGCGCTGCCTGGATCTGTTCGCCGGCAGCGGCGCGTTGGCCCTCGAGGCGCTCTCCCGCGGCGCCGCCGAGGTCGTCGCGGTCGAGCAAAATCCTCTGGTTGCCGACGGCTTGCGCGAGGTGGCCGGAAAACTCGGAACCGACGGGCTGGAGGTCATGCGGGATGACGCACGAGCCTACCTGGAACGCGTGCCGCGACCGTTCGACGTGGTGTTCCTCGACCCGCCATTCGGCAGCGACCTCCTGTCCCACATGCCCGGGCTGCTCGAGCCGGGCTGGCTGGCCAGTCCCGCCTGGATCTACCTCGAATGCGCACCGGGGCAGGACGAGACGCCCCTTCCAGGCACATGGGAAGTCTTGCGCCACAAGCGTGCCGGCGACGTCATCTACCGGCTCGCGCGGCGCGCCTGATGCCCGATCGCACCGGTTTGCCTTTGCCGGACCAGCGAGTATGCTGGGCGCCCCTCCGTGCCAGGGAGCCCGCATGAGCGTCATCGCGATCTATCCCGGAACCTTCGACCCGATCACCAACGGCCACAGTGACCTGATCCAGCGTGCGGGCCAGCTCTTCGACCGGGTGATCGTCGCGATCGCCGGGAGCACCCACAAGACGCCTATGTTTCCGCTCGAGCGCCGGGTGGAACTGGCGCAGCAGGTGCTCGGTGGTATCGAACACGTCGAGATCCGCAGCTTCGACTGCCTGCTCGTCAACTTCGTGCGCGAATGCAACGCTCACGTCATCATCCGCGGTCTGCGTGCGGTCTCCGACTTCGAGTACGAGTTCCAGCTCGCCGGCATGAACCGACGCCTGGCACCCGAAGTCGAGACGATGTTCCTCACGCCGGCCGAGCAGTACGCCTTCATTTCCTCGACTTTGGTACGCGAAGTGGCCAAGCACGGCGGCGATATTTCGCCCTTCGTTCACGAGGTTGTTGTCGAAGCGCTGCGTGATACAATCGCCGACGCCTGACGGGGCCGGACGCCCGTCTCGGACGTCTTCCAGAGGAGAACGCGATGTCCCTGAAGATCAGCGACGAGTGCATCAACTGCGACGTCTGCGAGCCTGAGTGCCCTAACGGTGCCATCTCGCAGGGCGACGAGATCTACATCATCGATCCCAATCTCTGCACCGAGTGCGTGGGCCACTTCGACACGCCGCAGTGCATCGAGGTCTGCCCGGTCGACTGCATCGACAAGGACCCGGAGCACGAGGAGAGCGAGGACGTGCTGCAGGCCAAGTACGAGCGCCTGACGGCCGGATGAGTCGTATCCGAGCCGTCGAACGAAGGCCCCATCCGGGGCCTTCGTCGTCTCTGGGGTTTCTGATCGGGACTGCGTGGCTGCTGCTCGCTTCCTTCGCCGTGGCGGCGGGGACCCC
>CBDTVS010000218.1:0-4086 GCA_965364245.1 uncultured Gammaproteobacteria bacterium
TCATGAACACCACGATGTACGGAACACCCACCTGGCGCGCCAGCAGAATGTGCTCGCGCGTCTGCGGCATCGGACCGTCGGCCGCGCTCACCACCAGGATCGCGCCGTCCATCTGCGCCGCACCCGTGATCATGTTCTTCACGTAGTCCGCGTGACCGGGGCAGTCCACGTGCGCGTAGTGCCGCGCCGTCGACTCGTACTCGACGTGCGCCGTCGCAATCGTGATGCCGCGTGCGCGCTCTTCAGGGGCGTTGTCGATCTGGTCGAACGCCTTGACCTCGCCGCCGTGCGTCTCCGCCATCACCTTCGTGATCGCCGCCGTCAGCGTCGTCTTGCCATGGTCAACGTGACCAATCGTCCCAACGTTGACGTGTGGTTTGGTTCGCTCGAATTTTGCCTTGGACACGGTTCTCTACCTCTTAACTGACAGCGCGGCCCTGGATCAGGAGGCCTTCTTGATGACGGCATCGGCGACGTTGGTCGGCGCCTCGGTGTACTTTGCGAACTCCATCGAGTAGGTCGCGCGACCCTGGGTCGCAGAGCGCAGGTCAGTGGCGTAGCCGAACATCTCGGCCAGCGGCACCTCGGCGCGGATGATCTTGCCCGAAGGCGAATCGTCCATGCCCTGGACGATGCCGCGGCGCCGGTTCAGGTCGCCCATGACGTCGCCCATGTAATCTTCGGGGGTCACCACCTCGACCTTCATGACCGGCTCGAGCAGGGCCGGGGTAGCGGCCAGGCAGCCCGCCTTGAACGCCATCGAACCGGCGATCTTGAACGCCATCTCGCTCGAGTCGACCTCATGGTAAGAGCCGTCATAGAGCGTGACCTTGAGGTCGACCACCGGGTAGCCGGCGAGGACACCGTCCTGCATCTGCTCCTGGATGCCCTTGTCGACCGCCGGGATGTAGTCCTTGGGCACCACGCCGCCGACGATCTTGTTCTCGAACGAGTAGCCGGCGCCCGGCTCCTGCGGCTCGAGACGGATCCAGACGTGGCCGAACTGGCCGCGACCGCCGGACTGGCGCACGAACTTGCCTTCCTGCTCGACGGTCTTGCGGATCGTCTCGCGGTAGGCGACCTGCGGCGCGCCGACGTTGGCCTCGACGTTGAACTCGCGCTTCATGCGGTCGACGATGATCTCGAGGTGCAGCTCGCCCATGCCGGAGATGATCGTCTGCCCCGACTCCTCGTCGGTGCGCACGCGGAACGACGGATCCTCCTGCGCCAGCTTGGACAGCGCCAGGCCCATCTTCTCCTGGTCCGACTTGGTCTTCGGCTCGACGGCGACCGAGATCACCGGCTCCGGGAACTCCATGCGCTCGAGGGTGATCGGCTTGTCGCGATCGCACAGCGTGTCACCCGTGGTGACGTCCTTGAGACCGACCGCTGCGGCGATGTCACCGGCGCGCACCTCCTTGATCTCCTCGCGGGAGTTGGAGTGCATCTGCAGGATGCGGCCGACCCGCTCGCGCTTGCCCTTGACCGGGTTGTAGACGGTGTCGCCGGAGCTGAGCACGCCGGAGTACACGCGGAAGAAGGTCAGCGTGCCGACGTACGGGTCGGTGGCGATCTTGAACGCCAGCGCGGCGAACGGCGCGTCATCGCTGTTCGGGCGCTCCGCTTCCTCGTCGTTGTCGAGCAGACCACGGATCGCGGGCACGTCGACCGGTGACGGCATGTAGTCGATGATCGCGTCGAGCATCGCCTGCACACCCTTGTTCTTGAACGCGCTGCCGCACAGCGCAGGCACGACCTCGTTGGCCAGGGTGCGCATGCGCAGGCCCTTGCGGATGTCGTCGATGCCGAGATCGCCCTCCTCGAGGTAGCGCTCCATCAGCTCCTCGTTGGCCTCGGCCGCGGCCTCGACCATCTGCTCGCGGTACTTGGCGGCGAGATCGGCGAGATCGGCCGGGATTTCCTTCTCCTCGAAGGTGACCCCCATGTTGGTCTCGTCCCAGTAGATCGCCTTCATCTTGATCAGGTCGACCACGCCCTTGAAGTTTTCCTCGGCACCGATCGGCAGCTGGATCGGCACCGGGTTGGCCCCGAGGCGGTCCTTGATCTGGCCGACGACGCGCAGGAAGTTGGCACCCTGACGGTCCATCTTGTTGACGAACGCCATGCGCGGCACGTGGTACTTGTTGCCCTGGCGCCAGACGGTCTCGGACTGCGGCTCGACACCGCCGACGGCGCAGAACACTGCGCAGGCACCGTCGAGCACGCGCAGCGAGCGCTCCACCTCGATGGTGAAGTCGACGTGGCCGGGGGTGTCGATGATGTTGACGCGGTGCTCGGGGAACTGCTGCTCCATACCCTTCCAGTAGGTAGTGGTCGCAGCGGAGGTGATCGTGATGCCACGCTCCTGCTCCTGCTCCATCCAGTCCATCACCGCGGCGCCGTCGTGCACCTCGCCGATCTTGTGCGACACGCCGGTATAGAACAGGACGCGCTCGGTGGTCGTCGTCTTGCCGGCGTCGATGTGCGCCATGATGCCGATATTGCGGTAGCGCTCGATCGGGGTCTTACGTGGCACGGCTGCGGATCCTCAGGATGTGGCGGAGCGCGCTGGGGTTACCAGCGGTAGTGGGCGAAGGCCTTGTTCGCCTCGGCCATGCGGTGGGTGTCTTCGCGCTTCTTGACCGCGCTGCCGCGGTTCTCGGCCGCCTCGAGGATCTCGCCGGCGAGGCGCTGCGCCATGCTCTTCTCGCTGCGCTTGCGCGCGGCGTCGATGAGCCAGCGCATGGCCAGGGTGTCGCGCCGCTTCGGACGCACCTCGACCGGCACCTGGTAGGTCGCGCCACCGACGCGCCGCGACTTGACCTCGACCAGCGGGCTGACGTTCTCGAGCGCGGAGTCGAGCAGTTCGAGCGACTCGGCCGACTTGTTGCGCTGGCCGACGTGATCGAGCGCGCCGTAGACGATGCGCTCGGCGACCGACTTCTTGCCGTCTTCCATGATCATGTTGATGAACTTGGCCAGCATCTCGCTGCCGAACTTGGGGTCCGGCAGGCTCTCGCGCTTGGTGGCAGTGCTTCTTCTGGACATGAGCTGATCAACCCTTCGGGCGCTTGGCGCCGTACTTGGAGCGGCCCTGGCGTCGCTTCTCGACGCCGGAGGTATCGAGGCTGCCGCGCACGATGTGGTAGCGCACGCCCGGCAGGTCCTTGACACGGCCGCCGCGGATCAGCGCCACCGAGTGCTCCTGCAGGTTGTGGCCCTCGCCGCCGATGTAGCTGGAGACCTCGAAGCCGTTGGTCAGGCGCACGCGCGCAACCTTGCGCAGCGCCGAGTTCGGCTTCTTCGGTGTCGTCGTGTAGACGCGCGTGCAGACGCCGCGCTTCTGCGGACACGCCTCGAGCGCGGGCACCTTGCTCTTCTCGATCTTGCGCTTGCGCGGCTTGCGCACCAGCTGGTTGATCGTCGCCATGAATCGACTGCTCCTAAACCCTATAAAACAAACGACAGGTCGCTGCGCGGCGACCTGCCGAGTGAGACGCGGAATTGTAGGTTGAGCCCAGTTGGGTGTCAACCCGAATTCGAGGTCCAACAGGACCCGGCCGCGGCCCGCGACCGGGTCCCGCGGCTTCAGCTCTCGGAAGCGTTCAACTCCCGCTTCAGCGCCTCCTCGAGACCCTCGGTGGAGGCGCCCTCGGGGGCCGCCTCGAGGTCGGCGAAGCTCTCGGGATGACGCTGCTTGCGCCGGGTCTCGTGGTAGGCGAGACCGGTGCCAGCCGGAATCAGGCGCCCGACGATAACGTTCTCCTTGAGTCCGCGGAGGTCATCCTTGATGCCGCGCACCGAGGCCTCGGTGAGCACCCGCGTGGTCTCCTGGAACGAGGCCGCCGAGATGAACGACTCGGTGGCCAGCGACGCCTTGGTGATGCCGAGCAGCAGGGGCAGCCACTTGGCCTCGTCCTTGTCCTGCTCGCGCAGCTTGTCGTTGTCGGCCAGCAGTCGCGCACGCTCGACCTGTTCGCCCTTGATGTACCTGCTGTCCGCCGGGTCGGTCACCTCGACCTTGCGCAGCATCTGGCGAATGATCACCTCGATGTGCTTGTCGTTGATGCGCACGCCCTGCAGGCG
>CBDTVS010000219.1:0-4065 GCA_965364245.1 uncultured Gammaproteobacteria bacterium
GAGATTCTGACATGTGACTGGAGTTCAGACGTGTGCTCTTCCGATCTAGGAACGGAAGCCGCTGCGGGGCGTGCTGGTAGATGAGCAGCAGGGCGAGCAGCAAGCCCAGGGTGACGAAGTAGCCAGTCGCCGCGGCGACCGGGACTCGGAATTCCCCCAGGACATCGGGGAAGTCGAGCAGGCCGAAACTGTGGCTGCTGCCGTGGCCCCCTGCGACGTAGACCGGCTGCATTGCCACCCCAATCAGGAGCAGCGCAACCACCAACAACAGGACGGTGCGTACCCAGGGCGAGCGGAACAGGCCGATGCCTGCGGCGACCAGGAACGCCAGCAGCGTGCAGACCAGCACCCCGCCGAATGCCGGCACGAGGAGCAGCGCGGCGAACGCCAGTGAGTCGAAATCGGTGTTGAAGAGGGAGGCCAGGCCACCCGCCATGAGAAAGGCGGTCGGCGCCAGGCCCGCGGCGACGAGCAGAAACCACGGCATCGGCAGCAGGTGGAAGAACAGCAGGAACAGCCACCAGCGCCGCGCGCCCCTGCCGGCCGTGGCTCGGTCAAGGACCGTCACCGGACAGGCCTCAAGACGCGAAACCCGGTCGATACCGGCACCTCATTCGGCCCGGTTGCAACCGTTCGGGCACCACCACCAATCGGCCGCGTCGTCCTCGTGTGGCAGACCCAGGCGGTCGCCGGTGATCTCCCAGCGGGTGCGACAGGCGACGCACTCGGCGACCAGCTGCGACGGGGTGTGGTCCACGAGGCGGATCCCCTGCGCGGCGAGGCGGTTGATGAAGCGGGGATCGTCGGGATCGATCATGGGCGAACTCCTGGGCCGTCCGGTAGTCGGAGCATACCAATCGCGCGGGCGGGTGCCCGGCACCAGCACGCGCGCTATCCTCCGCTCTCATGGAACCTCGTCCACACATGAACTTCTGCAGCCAGTGTGGCGCTGCCGTCAGCGTCCGCGTCCCCGATGGCGACAGCCTGCCCCGCCACGTCTGTGACGGCTGCGGGCAGATCCACTACTCCAACCCGAAGCTGGTGGTCGGCTGCATCGCCGAGTGGGAGGAGAAGATCCTGCTCTGCCGCCGCGCCATCGAACCGCGCCACGGCCTGTGGACCATCCCGGCCGGCTTCATGGAGAACCGGGAGACCACCGAGCAGGCCGCGGCGCGCGAGACCATGGAGGAGGCGCTGGCGCAGGTCACCGACCTGGTGCCCTACGGTCTCTACGACCTGCCGCACATCAGCCAGGTCTACCTGGTCTACCGTGCACGCATGGCTTCCCCGGACCACGGTCCGGGCCACGAGTCGCTGGAGAGCGAACTGGTCGACCCGGCCGACATTCCGTGGGACACGCTGGCGTTCCCGGTCATCGAGGAGACGTTGCGTCGCTACGTCAAGGACCGCGAGACCGGTGATTTCCCGCTGCATACCGGGGTGCTGATCAGACGGCTTGGCTAGCACGCACCAGAACTCACAACCCCGAGCGCACACGGCTACCACCGAGCCCAGAGGGATGGTGTCGCAGGCTGGAGATCCAGCAGTGTTCGTCTTCGTACTAAGGGCCAATGGCCGTCAGCGGCCCGACTACACTTAACTTGACCTGTCCTCACGATGATGAGGGTACCTTTCTGGGACTGTTCCCACGCATCTGAGATTCAAAGGAGAGTGAAATGGCAGGCAAATTCGAAATCTACAAGGACAAACGAGGCGAGTACCGTTTCCGGCTCAAGGCCAGTAACGGACAGAACATCCTGGCCAGCGAAGGCTACAAGACGAAGTCGAGCGCGATGAACGGTGTGGAGTCCGTGATGAAGAACGCGGCCAGCGAGGCACGCTTCGAAAAGAAGGAGACCAAGAGCGGCCAGTTCATGTTCAACCTCAAGGCTGGCAACAGCCAGGTGATCGGCACGAGCGAGTCCTACAAGTCGGAGTCGGCCCGGGACAACGGCATCGCGTCGGTGATGAAGAACGCGCCGGGAGCGAAGGTCGACGACCAGACGGGCTGACGCCCCGCTTCAGTTCAGCAACCCGGACGGCGCCGTGAAGGCGCCGTCTTCGTTTTCACGCATCCCTTCGTGTAGGAGCGGCCCCCAGGCCGCGAACCTCAAGGCGCACACACCGCCGTCAACAGGTAGAGCCAGACCGACACCAGCACCACGGCACCGAAGCCGAAGTGCAGCGCGAACAGCGCCGCGAGCACCGCACCGACCACCGAAGCGCAGCCGTTGATGCCCCATGCCCACGGGATCGCCTCGGGCGCGTGGACCGCCAGCCTGCGCAGCCCGAGCGGCAGCGGCAGCCCCATGCAGAATCCGAGCGGCGCGATCAGCAGCAGCGCCACGGCGATGCGCGCCGGGTCGGGCCAGGCGAGCAGGGCCTCGAACACGCCCGGCAGCAGCACCAGGTAGCCCAGACCAAGCAGCGCGATGCCGACCAGCACACCGTGGCGCACCGTCATCTCACCACGCCAGGCAAGCAGCCGCTCGACCGCGAGGCTGCCGAGGCCGGCCGCGACCAGGAACCCGGCCAGCGCGACGGCGACCGCGCGCACGGGATGGCCGAGGAACAGCACCAGCTTCTGGATGAACGCCATCTCGAGCCCCATGAACGCGAGGCCGATGGCAGCGAAATAGGCGAACACCGCCCAGCGGCGGGCTGGTTCAGGACGTGCGCGGTGCCGCCGCAGCGCTCGCAGCGGCAGCACGATCAGCAGCGCACCGAGAACCAACGCCTGCAACAGCGCGGCGAGCAGCAGCGGGTAGCCCCAGTCGACCAGCGCCAGCCCGCCCGCCCCACGCTTGTCGAACAGCTCGGGCAACGTGCCTGGGCGCAGGAACTGGTAGAAGTGCGGCCGATCGTCGGTGGTCGGGCTGACATCGAACTTGTAGGCGTCGCTGAAGGCGGCCGCAGCATCACCCAGCAGCGCACGCGCGCCGTCGTGGTAGGTAGGCGTTTCGAGGACGTTGAAACGGTTGGCCTCGTCGCGCGCCATGCCCGGCAGCCACGCGACGTCGAAGGCACGCTCCTGGGCGAAGCGGCGCACGGCGGCCAGGTCCAGCTCGTCGAACGGGTCCGGCTTGACCAGCAGCGTGTGGGTCTTCCAGCCACGCACCAGGACGACGTGGTCCGCGGGTCGCCCGATGCCTGACGCTTCGAGTGCGGCGCGCGCGGTGGCCACCAGGCGCAGGCTGTCGCGTGGTGGCAGGCGGTTCCAGCGCGTGATCGCGAGCAGCCCGCCGTCGCTGAGCCGCTCGAGGTAACGACCGAACGCCTCGACGGTGTAGAGGTAGTTCTCGTCGAGGGCGTGCAGCCCGGCCGCTGCGGCGCCGAACCCGTCGACCAGCGCGACCTGCACCAGGTCGTAGCGGGCCTGGCTGCGTGCAACGAAAGCGCGCGCCTCGGCGACGTGCAGCGTCACACCCGGCTGTGAGTAGATATCACCCGTGAAATCGGCGAGCTGCTGGGTCATCACCTCGACGATCCGCGGATCGAGCTCCACGGCGTCGATGTGGGAGGCGCCATGCCGGATCGCGCGCAGCACCTCGGTGCCGCCGCCGGCCCCGAGCACCAGCACGCGCGGGGCATCGAGCAGGGCGTAGGGCAGCGCCTCGGGGGTGTCACCGAGATGGGCGAACGGCCCGATGTCGTAGTGGAAACGGTTGATCGCGGAGGGGCCGTTACCGTCGACGAACAGCGCCAGCTGCTCCGGCAGCGGCGACCGGGAGTTCAGGCTCAACCCCGGGGCATGGCGCAGCGGCACCTCGGGCGAGGCGACGACGGTCACCAGGCCGAGCGGCCCGCTGCGCTCCGCGACCACATGGGTGCCTGGCACGCGCAGCATCTCGCTGAGCGCCTTGTACTGCGACATCTCCAGTTCGCCCAGGTCGCGCGGCAGACCCGGCAGCAGCAGCGGCAACAGCAACGCGGCCACCAGCCAGCGGATACGCAGCGTGCAGGCCAGCGCCCCGATGCCGGCGGCGATGGCGCCGAGCGTGGCGACCACCAGCAGGGCCGGCCAGGGCGGCATGGCCTCGAGCAGCACCACGCAGCCCAGCGCAC
>CBDTVS010000220.1:0-3996 GCA_965364245.1 uncultured Gammaproteobacteria bacterium
GGTCGGACTTCGGTCCGACATCGGGCAACACGACTGGGGGCTGGGCCCGGGGATGGCCGCCGGTCAGGGCCGTCGGGCTAAAGCCCGACCCAAAAAATGCATGAACCGGGAATCAGAAGAGTGCGGCCTTCAGGCCGCCGGCCGCTGCAGCGCCGCCTCGACCTCGTCGCGTTTCGCCCGCCCGACCAGCACCTCGATCAGCGCCAGCGCGAAATCCAGTGCCGTGCCCGGACCGCGCGAGGTGATCAGCTCGCCGTCGCGCACCACCGCCTCGGCAACGGCATCACCGTGGCCGGCCGCCTCGAGCACGCCCGGATAGGCGGTCGCGCGGCGACCCGCGAGCAGGCCGTGCGCGGCGAGCACCTTGGGCGCGGCGCAGATCGCCGCGGTCCAACGCTTGGCTCCGGCATGCTCGAGCAACAGGTCGCGCAGCCGCGCATCGGCGGCGAGATTGTCGGCGCCGGGCAAGCCGCCCGGCAGCACGACCATGTCCCATGAATCGCCGGTCACGGCGTCGAGCGTGGCATCGGGCAGCACCCGGGTGCCGCGGCTCGCACGCACCGCACCGTCGGCGAGACCGGCGGTGACCACCTCGATGCCGGCACGCCGCAGCAGGTCGATGACGCTGATCGCCTCGAGCTCCTCGAAGCCCTCGGCGAGCGGCACCAGCACGCGTGGCGCGCCCATCGCTCGACTACTGCGCCGGGCTGACCGCGGCGACGAAGATGATCTGGTCGAAGGTGCGGTTCAGCGAGGAGCTGGTGAAATTGTTCATCACCGAGCCGCCCTGCCAGGTCACGTTGTCGCCGACCTGCACCGGGGCCTGCGAGGCGGCCAACCATTTCACGCCCTGTGCCGTCTCGAGTTCGATGTAGGCGTAGCCGGCTGCCTGGGTCAGCGACAACACCTTGCCGAGATTGCCGCCACTCGCCGGAGCGGCGCCGGCCGGCTGCACGTTGGAGACGAACAGCAGCTCGTCGAAGGTGCGGCCGAGGCTCTTGCTGGTGAAGTTGCGCATCACCGCCGATTCGCCCCAACGGATCTGGTCGCCGGCCGCGACCCGCACCGGGGAGCTCGCGAGCCAGCGCGTGGTGCCGTGCTCGTCGACCTCGATGTAGGTGTAGCCGCCGGCCTGCGTGGCCGAGAGCACGGTGCCGGTGTTGGCGCCAGCGATCGCGCTGGCCACGCCCGGGGCGGGCGGATGGCCGGTCATCGGCGGATGGTTGGCGGGCACACCGGCCGGCGGATGACCCGGTGGCATCGCCGGTTGCGCGGCGGGCGGCTGCGCCGGCGCCTGGGGCGCGGCAGCCTGCTGGGTCGGGGCGGGCTCGTCCTGCTTCGAACAGCCGACGAGGCCGACGAGCAGCAGCGCCGCGGTCGCGGCGGGGAGGATTCGGTTCACGTGTCGGCTCCGGGGTTCGCGTTGGTTGGAGAAATGATACCAGCCCGCGTTCCCTGCGGCCGGTTGTCGCTCAGAAGCGCTTGATGACCCACTGCGGCACCAGCAACTCGTCACCGAGGCGCTGGTGGCGCGACTCGAGCTCGCCGTCACCGTCGCGGTCGACCAGGTAGTAGTGCGGCCCGACGTCCGGCTCGACCCGGATCATGTAGAGCTTACCGTTGACGCGATACTCGTGATGGGTCGCGTCCTCCTTGCGGATGATCGTGACGTCGGCCTCGAGCACTTCGCCGCTCTGCACCGGCGGCGGGGGCGGCGGGGCATCGAGCGCCTGGCCGCCCTGCTGCGCATGGAGGGGCAGGGCGAGCGCCAGTCCGGCCAGCAGCAGTCCGTGTCGCATCGTTTGGTCCTTTCTCAGGGTTTGATTCCTTAGCCCGCTCAGAGTTCGAGCAGCATCGCGCGCTCTTCGGCCGAGGGTTCGAAACCACGGTGGGCGTAGTGCGAGAAAATAGCATCGACGACCTCGTCGGGCTTGTCCAGCACCTGCACCAGGTCGAGGTCGGTCGCGTCGATGGTCCCCTCGGCCACCAGCGTCTCGCGGAACCAGTCGAGCAGGCCGCGCCAGAACGGCGCGTGCACAAGGATGATCGGGATTCGCCGGGACTTGCCGGTCTGCACCAGCGTCAGGATCTCGGCCAGCTCGTCGAGCGTGCCGAAGCCGCCCGGCAGCACGACGTAGGCCGAGGCGTACTTGACGAACATGACCTTGCGCGAGAAGAAGTGGCGGAACTGCAGCGAGACGTCCTGGTAGGGATTGCCGAGCTGCTCGTGCGGCAGCACGATGTTCAGGCCGATGCTCGGCGACTTCCCGGCGAACGCCCCCTTGTTGGCCGCCTCCATGATCCCCGGGCCGCCGCCCGACACCACCGAGAAACCGGCATCGGAGAGGGCCCGCGCGATCCCCTCGGCCAGTTCGTAGTAAGGGTGGTCGGTCGGCGTGCGCGCCGAGCCGAAGATGCTCACCGACGGCCGGATCTGCGCGAGGCGCTCGAAGCCCTCGACGAACTCGGCCATGATCTGGAAGATCTTCCACGACTCCCGCGTCAGCTGGCTGTCGTCGAACCCGGGCAGCCCCAGGCGGTCCATCCGCGCATCGCGCTCCATGCGCACCTCTCGAGGTAGGCACCCGGCAACCGGGCAGGGCTCCAGTATACTTGCCGGGCCTTCGCCAACGCGCCCCAACGATGCCCGAATCCCGCCCCCCGCTGGTCCTAGTCGACGGATCGTCCTATTTCTACCGGGCCTTCCACGCCCTGCCGCCGCTGAGCACCTCGCAGGGCCAGCCGACCGGTGCGATCCGCGGTGTGGTCAACATGCTGCGGCGGCTGCTCGACGACTACCGCCCGGAACAGGTCGCGGTGGTCTTCGACGCGCGCGGCAAGACCTTCCGCGACGACCTCTACGACCAGTACAAGGCCAACCGCCCGCCGATGCCGGACGAGCTCGCGGCGCAGGTCGAGCCGCTGCACGAGATGGTCCGCGCCCTGGGCCTGCCGCTGCTGCAGGTGCCGGGCGTCGAGGCCGACGACGTCATCGGCACGCTGGCGCGGCAGGCCAGCGCGGCCGGGATCGAGACCGTGATCTCGACCGGCGACAAGGATCTCGCGCAGCTGGTCGACGCGCACGTCACGCTGATCAACACCATGACCGACACCACCCTCGATCCGGCCGGTGTCGAGGCGAAGTTCGGCGTGCCGCCGGAGCGCATCGTCGACTACCTGACGCTGGTCGGCGACACCTCGGACAACATCCCGGGGGTGCCGAAGTGCGGCCCGAAGACCGCCGTCAAATGGCTCACCAGCTACGGCAGCCTCGACAACCTGGTCGCCCACGCCGACGAGATCAAGGGCAAGATCGGCGAGTCGCTGCGCGCCTTCCTCGACCAGATCGAGCGGAGCCGCGAGCTGGTCACGATCCGCTGTGACGTGCCGCTGGAAGAGCGTCTCGAGGATCTCGCGCGCCGTGCGCCGGACAGCGATGCGCTGCGTGCGCTCTACACCCGGCTCGAGTTCAAGGGTGAGCTGGCCGGCCTGCTCGAGGGCGGCCAGACCGCGCCCGAGAGCGGCGCCGAAACCCCGGCCGCAACGCTGACCGTCGACACCGTGCTCGACGAGGCGGCGTTCGCGGCCTGGCTCGAGGTACTCGAACAGGCGGAGCTGATCGCCTTCGACACCGAGACCACCTCGCTCGACTACATGCAGGCCGAGGTGGTCGGCGTGTCGTTCGCGGTCGCACCGGGTCACGCCGCCTACGTGCCGCTCGCGCACGACTATCCCGGAGCGCCGCAACAGCTCGACCGCGACGACGTCCTGGCGCGCCTGAAGCCGCTGCTCGAAGACCCGGCCCGCGCCAAGCTCGGCCACCACCTCAAGTACGACCGCAACGTGCTGCTCAACCACGGCATCCGGCTCGCCGGCATCCGCCACGACACCATGCTCGAGTCCTATGTGCTCGACAGCACCGCGTCGCGCCACGACATGGACTCGCTGGCACTGAAGTACCTCGCGCACCGCACCGTCCATTACGAGGACGTCGCC
>CBDTVS010000221.1:0-3978 GCA_965364245.1 uncultured Gammaproteobacteria bacterium
AACTGCGGCATCGGCATGGTCGTGGTGCTGCCGGCCGAGCACGTCGACGCCGCCATGGCGCAGCTTGCCGCGGCCGGCATCGGCAACCGCGTCATCGGTCGCATCGAGGCCCACGACGGCGCCGCGGATGCCGTGATCGAAGGGGAGCCTGCCGCGTGAAACCGGCGCGCGTGCCCGCCGTGGTCCTGGTCTCGGGCAGCGGCAGCAACCTGCAGGCCCTGCTCGATGCCGCCGCCGACGACCTGCCGCTCGAGGTGCGTGCCGTGATCAGCAACCGCCCCGACGCCTACGGACTCGAGCGCGCGGCACGTGCCTGCATCCCGACACGCGTGCTCGACCACACCCGGTTTCCGGACCGCGCCTCGTTCGAGGCCGCCCTCGCCGAGCTGATCGACGGCTTCGAGCCGGAACTGGTGCTGCTCGCGGGATTCATGCGCATCCTCGAGCCCGGCTTCGTCGCGCGTTACAGCGGGCGCATGGTCAACATCCACCCCGCGCTGCTGCCCGCCTACCCCGGCCTGCACACCCACCGCCGCTGCCTCGAGGCCGGGGATGCCGAGCACGGCGCGAGCATCCACTTCGTCACCGCCGAGGTCGACGGCGGCCCGGTGTTCATGCAGGTGCGCGTACCGGTCGCAGCGGACGACGACCCGGACACCCTCGCCGCGCGGGTGCTGGCCCAGGAACACCGCCTCTACCCGACGTCGGTACGCCTGCTCTGCGAGGGTCGCGTGCGGCTGCAGGAGGGCCAGGTGCAACTCGACGGCCGGCCGCTCGCACAACCGCTGCAACTCGAAGCGGCCGGCTGAGCCCGGCCGCGCCCGGATGCGCTGCAGACCGTCACGCTCGCCGCAGCCGCTCGTGCTGGCCGCCGCCTGCGCCGCACTCCTGCTGGCCGCGGCCGCGCTCGCCGAGCCGCGTCCTTTCCGGCTCACCTACCTGCTGACCAGCGACGGCAGCGAGATCGCCGAGGTCGAGCAGGTGCTCGAGTCCACCGCCCCGGGACGCTGGCGCTTCAGCTCGCGGGTCGAACCGTCGGGGATCCTCGCCACGCTGATCGGTGGCACCATCCGCGAGGTCACCGACCTCGAGCAGTCCGCAGCGCGACTGCGACCGCTCAGCTACCGCTTCGAGCGACGCGGACTGGGCCTCGACCGGGACGTCACGGTGCGCTTCGACTGGGCGCGCGGCCGCGTCCAGAACGAGGTCAACGACGACCGCTGGTCGATGCGCGTGCCGGACGAGGCCCTCGACAAGCACTCCCTGGTGCTGGCCGTGAGCAGCGACCTCGGTGCGGGTACGCTGGCCGCGAGCTACCCGGTCGCGGACGGCGGCCGGCTCAAGACCTACAGCTACCAGCGCCTCGCCGAGGAGCGCGTGGTCACGCCACTCGGCGTGGTCGAGACCGTGAAGCTGCGCCGCGAGCGTCCCGGCGGACGTCCCGCCACGCTGTTCTGGCACGCACCGGCCTTCGATCATCTGCCGGTGCGCATCGAGCGCCGTGATGGCGAGGGACGGGTGCTGCGCATGGCGCTGACCCGCTACGAACCCGGTCAGCACGGAGCCACGCGGTGAACGAGCGCACGACCCAGGACCACCGGGCCATGCTGGTCGCGCTGACCCCGATCCTGTTCGTGCTGCTGTGGAGCACCGGCTTCCTCGGCGCCAAGTTCGGCCTGCCGCACGCCGAGCCGCTGACCTTCCTGCTGATCCGTTTCGCGCTGGTCTGCGCGATCCTGCTGCCGATCGCCATGCTGACCGGCGCGCGCTGGCCGCAGACCCGGGGCGCGGTGCTGCACATCGCCATCGCCGGTCTGCTGATCCATGCCACCTACCTCGGCGGCGTGTTCATCGCGATCCACCGCGGTCTGCCGGCGGGCACCGCGGCGCTGATCACCGGCCTGCAACCGCTGCTCACCGGGCTGGTCGCCGCGCCCTACCTCGGCGAGCGCATCTCGCGTCGCCAGTGGCTCGGCCTGCTGCTCGGTTTCGGTGGGGTGTTCATGGTGGTGGCGGACAAGGCGAGCCTCGCCGAGGCCAACCTCGGCAACGTGCTGCCGGCATTCATCGCGGTGCTCGGCATCACCATCGGCACCCTCTACCAGAAGCGTCACGGCGGCAACATGGACGTGCGCACCGGCTCGATCATCCAGTTCGCCGCCTCCGGCGTCGTCATGGCGTTGCTCGCGCCGCTGTTCGAGACCATGCAGGTGGCGTGGACCGGCGAGTTCATGTTCGCGCTCGGCTGGCTGACGCTGGTGCTGTCGCTGGGCGCGATCTCGCTGCTGATCCTGATGATCCGGCACGGCGCCGCGTCGCGCGTGGCGAGCTTCTTCTACCTGGTGCCGGCGACCACGGCGCTGTTCGCCTACCTGCTGTTCGGCGAGACCCTCGGCCCCATCAGCCTCGCCGGCATGGTGGTCACCGCGCTCGGCGTCGCGCTGGCCAACCGCTGAGGCATGCGCGCGCATGGCACGCCATCGCGACCACGGCGCCTGGGGCGTCGCCTTCTGCTACTCGTGCTGCTGCTCGTCGCGCTCGGCTTCGCGGCGCCCGTGCTCCTCGAGGTGGCGGGCCGCTTCCTGGTCAGCGACGATCGCACCTCGCGGGCCGACGCCGCGGTGGTGCTCGCGACCGGGGTCGACTACTACCCGCGCCTGATCGAGGCCGCCGCGCTCTACCGCGAACGGCGCGTCACCCGCGTGGTCATCGACGGCAACCGCAAGACCGACGTGCTGCGCCGGCTCGAGGCGCAGGGCTTCGTGCCGGCCGCGTCCTGGGACGAGGACAGCCTGCGCATCCTCGAACTGCTCGGCGTGCCGCGTGAGGACGTGTTGTCGGTCAGAGCCGAGGACGCCTACGACACCGTCAGCGAGGCGCAGCTGGTGGGCCCGGTGCTGAACGGAGCGGGCATCGACAGCGTGCTGGTAACCACCAGCAAGTCCCACACGCGGCGCGCCGGCTACATCTGGCAGCGGCTGCACGGCGACTGGCTGCGGGTGGCGAGCGTCGCCGCACGCGAGGACCCCTACCGCCCCGATGCCTGGTGGCGCAGCGGCCGCCAGATCCGCTGGGTGCTCGCCGAGTACGGGGCCTGGCTCTACCTGCACTGGAAACTCGCCTTCGGCGGGAACTGAGCATGGCCGCAGCCTTCCTCAGCGAATCGATCCGCTGGCGCTTCGTCAATTTCGACAACCTCGCGCTGCTGCTCTACCCGATGCTGGTCGGCCTGGCGCTCGGTCTGGTCCATCCCGCCTACCAGGCGTGGGCGGTCGGCGCCATCGCGGCGCTCGGCTTCCTCGCCTGGCTGCGCGCCTACCGTCGCTACCGCGCCATCGCCGACACCCCGCGCTCGCGCCTCGCGTCGGCGTCCCAGGGCTACGTCGAGCTGCAGGGCCGCGCGACGTTGCCCGGCAGCGGCGAGGGCATCGGCTTCGCCTGGACCCCGCCATCGGTCTGGCTGCGCTACGCGGTCTACCGCAAGCAGGGCGGCAAGCACTTCCTCGTCGAGCGCGGCCAGAGCGCCAGCGTCTTCGTGCTCGCCGACGACAGCGGCGAGGCGCTGGTCGACCCCGAGGGCGCCGAGGTGGTCACCGCGCGCCGCTTCCACGAGGAGCGCGGCGACTTCATCTACCGCGGCGAGTACATCGCCCCCGGCGACACCCTCTATGCCCTCGGCGAGCTGGTTACCGAGGGCGGCGACCCGCTGCACCGCGACCGTGCCGACGACATCGCGGCACTGCTCGGCAACTGGAAGCGCGACCGCCCGTTCCTGCTCGCGCGCTACGACCGCGACGGCGACGGCGAGGTCGACATCCAGGAGTGGCAGGCCGCGCGCGCGGACGCCGAGCGGGTGATCGCCGAGAAGCTGCGTGCCGACGGTCACCTGCTCAACCCGGTGCGCCACCGGCTCGGTGCCAGCCACGGCTGGCGACCCTACCTGCTCGGCACGGTGCCCGAGGCGCAGCTGCTGCAACG
>CBDTVS010000222.1:0-3977 GCA_965364245.1 uncultured Gammaproteobacteria bacterium
CAGTCGCTGGCCGACACGATCCCGGTCGCGGCACATCAGCTGTACGGTATCGCCGTCGTTGACGACCGTGTCGAAGAAGGTGTCCAGCGTCTGGATTCCCACCGCGGTGTTGCCGCCAGCGAACTCCCGTGGCGGTGAGTCGATCCCCCGCTCGGTGGCCTTGCCGCTGAGGTGGACCCGGCCGCCCTTCAACACCTGCGTTTTGATTTCGAGCATCACGCCCAGATTCACGGTCTGCGCAGCATCGCCGCGGTCGAGAACTCGCGGCTGCCGTCGCCGCCGGTGGCGCTCGGCTCGGGCACCCGGTAGCCGGGTGGCAGCCAGCTGCCCGGCGGCATGTGCATCCACAGCGACCCGGCCAGCACCAGCGCCGCGAAGGCGACGCCGTAGACGATGAACGTCGTGGCCAGCCCGAACGATGCGATCAGGTGGCCCCACGAGCCGGCCAGCTTGACCCAGCCCATCGCGCCGAAGCCGAAGCCGGCCACCGCCAGCCCGGTGATCATCCCCTTGCGGTCGGGGAACCAGCGCATGCCGACCGCGATCGGCACCACGTAGCCGAGTCCGATGCCGGCACCACCGATCACGCCGACGCCGAGCAGCACCGGCCAGAACGCGGTGCCGCCGGCGAGCCCGGCGAGCACGTAACCGGCGCCGAGCGTCAGGCCCGAGGCGATCGCCAGCCGGTTGGGTCCCCACTGCGGCAGCTTGCGCCCGGCCCAGACCATCACCACCGCGAAGGTCGCCAGGCTCACCGCGAACACCACCTGGGTGTCGAGCTTGCTCCAGCCCGCGTCGCGTAGCGCCGGCGTGAATACCGACCAGGCGTAGATGGCGCCGAGGCTGAGTTGCACGAGGATGGCGCCGACCACCACCAGCCAGCGATTGAATAGACGCGGTTCGGGCACGAAAGGAATCCTGGAAACGCGAGGGACCGGGAAGGCGTATACGCGACCCGGCCCACGGGGTCAACGCGGGCAGCGCTTTCACCGCGCCGGAGTTCGTGTTACAGAAGCGGTCCCACGACGATCACGGAAGCCCCGGCATGTCGCTCCGCACCATCCTGGTCTCCATCGACGGCGGTCGCAGCAGCGAGGCGACCCTCGAAACGGCGCTCACGCTCGGCCGGCGCTTCGCGGTGCACGTCGACGTCCTGCACGTGCAGCCCGACCCGCTGGCCGCGGTGCCGGCGCTCGGCGACGGGATGACCGCGGGCCTCGCCGACGAGGCGACCGCCGGCGCGGCCGGTGCCGGCGCCGCGCGTGCGCTGGCGGCGCGCGCGATCTTCGACGAGGTGATCGCCCGACACGGACTCGAGGCGAGCGAATACGACACCCCGGGCGAAGGGTTCACGGTGGCCTGGATGACGCGCGTCGGGCGCCGCCACAAGATGCTGGCGCGCCTCGGCCAGGTGCACGACCTGGTGGTGGTCGGCCACCCCAGCGATCCCGCTGACCCCGACCGCAGCCTGAGCAGCGATGCGCTGTTCAGCACCGGGCGCCCGGTGCTGCTGGCGCCGCCCGCACCACCGGAGGCGTTCGGCACGCGCATCGCGATCGCCTGGAACGGCAGCACCGAGTGCGCGCGGGCGCTGGGGGGCGCGAGCAACTTCCTCGATCGCGCCGAGTCGGTGGTGGTGCTGACCGCGCAGAGCGAGCGCACGCCGGTGTCGATGATTCCCGAACTCGAGGTCTACCTGCATCGTCACGGCGTGGCGGTCGAGACACGCCGCGTCGGCCACCCGTCGAAGGAACACCTCGGCGGCCGGCCGCTGCTCGATGCGTGCCACGATTGTGGTGCCGACATGCTGGTGATGGGCGCCCACCGCGTCGGTCGCCTGCGCGAGATGGTGCTGGGCAGCGCGACCCGCGACGTGCTGAACGAGTCGCGGGTGCCGGTGCTGATGGGGCACTGAGCCGGGAGGCGCGTCGGCGCCTCAGAGCGATACGCACACCTTGCCGAAGTGGCGTCCGGCGGCGAGGTGGTCGAGCGCCTCGTGCAACGCGTCGAACGGGAACACGCGGTCGACCTGCGGTTCGATCCGGTGCTCGGCCATGGCCGAGCACATCGCGGCGAAACCGTCGCGGTGACCGACCGTGATCCCCTGCAGGCGCACGTGACGGGTCACCACCGGCCCGAGCGGGACGTCGAAGCGCCCGCCGGAGAGCACGCCGATCAACGCGATCTCGCCGCCGACGCGCACCGCGCGCAGCGATTCGCCCAGGGTCCGTTCGCCGCCGACCTCGACCACCAGGTCGACTCCGTCACCCCCGGCCCACGCCTTGACCTCGTTGCCCCAATCCGGAGTCCGGACGTAATTGAGCCCCGCCTCCGCGCCCATGCCGAGGGCCCGCGCGAGCTTGGCGTCGTCACCGGAGAGGACGAACACGCGCGCGCCGGCGGCGCGCGCGAACTGCAGCGCGAACAGCGACACGCCGCCGGTGCCCTGCACCAGCACCCGCATGCCGGGCCGCACCCGGCCGTGGGTGAACACCGCGCTCCAGGCGGTCAGCGCCGCGACCGGCAGGGTCGCCGCCTGCGCGTCGTCGAGGTGCTCCGGCACCGGGTGGGTGGCCGCGGCGTCGACGGCCATGAACTCGCGCATGACGCCGTCGAGTGGGCCGCCGAGGGTCGCGTCGATCTTGGTCCCGGTCGCCTCCCCGCCCTGCCAGCGCGGCATGAACAGCGGGCAGACGCGCGTGCCGACGGCCGGCGCGGTCACGCCCTCGCCCAGCGCCACCACCTCGCCGACGCCGTCCGAGACCGGGATCAGCGGCAGCGTACCGGTCTTCCGGCCGTAGCCGCGCAGCGGCACGATCAGGTCGCGGTAGTTCAGCGCGGCGGCGCGCATCGCCAGCAGCACCTGGCCGCGCCCCGGCACCGGGTCGGGCAGTTCAACGCGCCTGAGGTTCTCGCGCTTCCAGTCGTCGACGATCTGCCAGGCACGCATGGCTTGCTCCGCTGCGATGGATGACCCGGCGATGATGCCGTGTCCGACGGGACGGCGCGTTGCCGGCAGTCAAGCGCGGGTCCGCTAGAATCGGGGCGTGTCCCATTGCCGCGGAGGCGACATGCCCGCGACCCGCGAACTCGTCCAGGTGCTGCGTGGCCAGGCGACCAGCGACGGCGCCGGCGTCAGCCTGCTGCGGCTGTTCGGACCCGACCGCTACGCCCTGCTCGACCCGTTCCTGCTGTTCGACGCCTTCGGTTCCAGCGACCCGGACGACTACCTCGCCGGCTTCCCCGATCATCCGCACCGCGGCTTCGAGACCGTCACCTACATGCTCGCCGGGGCGATGGAGCACCGCGACAGCGCGGGCAATGCCGGGCGACTCGAAGCGGGCAGCGTGCAGTGGATGACCGCCGGGCGCGGCCTGATCCACTCGGAGATGCCGCGCCAGACCGAGGGGCGGATGGCCGGCTTCCAGCTCTGGGTCAACCTGCCGGCGGCGCACAAGATGGACCCGCCGCGCTACCAGGACATCCCACCCGACGCGGTGCCCGAGGTGGCGCTCGACGACGGGATCATGGTGAGGGTGCTGGCCGGGACGGTGTCCGGCACGGAGGGGCCGGTGCGCGGCATCGTCACCGACCCGAGCTACCTCGATTTCACGCTGCCGGCCGGGGCGACGCTGACGCACGGTTTGCCGGGCGAGCACAACGCGTTCCTGCACGTGGTCGAGGGCCGGCTCGCGGTCGGTGCGCCCGGTGATGAACGCCCCCTGGCCACGGGCGAGGTCGGCGTGCTCGGCCGTGGGGAGGTGCTACGCTGCGTCGCCGGTGACGCGGCCGCGCGCGTGCTGTTGATCGCGGCACGGCCGCTCGGCGAACCGGTCGCCCACTGGGGACCGTTCGTCATGAACACCCGCGACGAGATCGAGCAGGCGATCGCCGACTACCGAGCCGGCCGGCTAACCGGTTGAAGATGATGGCCGCCGCGCCAAGCACGGTGCTGATCACCGGCTGCTCGACCGGCA
>CBDTVS010000223.1:0-3967 GCA_965364245.1 uncultured Gammaproteobacteria bacterium
CCCGACCGTGGTGCGGAACACGTCGAGGGTCGCCATCGCGACCCGGAAGCCATCGCCCGGCGCGCCGAGCATCCGCTCGCGTGCGACCCGGCAGCCGCTGAAGCGCAGCGTCGCCAGCGGGTGCGGGGCGATGGTCTGAATCCGTTCGACGACCTCCAGCCCCGGCGTGTCGGCATCGACGACGAAGGCGCTCAGGCCGCGCGCGCCGGGCGCCTCGCCGGTGCGCGCGAAGACCACGTAGAAGT
Source organism: uncultured Gammaproteobacteria bacterium (assembly GCA_965364245.1). Taxonomy (GTDB): domain Bacteria; phylum Pseudomonadota; class Gammaproteobacteria; order QNFN01; family QNFN01; genus QNFN01. Next base: position 246 of record CBDTVS010000223.1, read on the forward strand.
CGGCAATGCCGCCATTGGAGATCCAGGTCTTGGTGCCGTCGAGCACGAAGCCATCGCCGTCCGGGGTCGCGCTGGTAGCCAGCGCGGCGACGTCGGAACCGGCCTCCGGCTCGGAGAGTGCGAACGCGGCCAGCAGCCGCCCCTCGCGCACCCCGGGCAGGTAGGCGGCCTGCAGTTCCGGTTTGCCGAACAGGCTGATCGGCCCGCTGCCGAGCCCCTGCATCGAGATCGCGAGGTCGGCCAGGCCGTCGTGGTAGGCCAGTGTCTCGCGCAGCAGGCACAGCGTGCGCACGTCGAGCCGGCCGTCTTCGGCCACGCAGTGGCGCAGCCAGCCGTCTGCGCCGAGCCGCGCGACCATGGCGCGTGCCGCGGCATCGATGTCATCGTGAGAGTGCGCATTTGGCGCGATCTCGCGCGCCGCCCACGCGGCGATGCCGTCGGCCAGCGTCCGGTGACGCTCGTCGAAGAAGGGCCAGGCGAGGTGGTCGGGCACGGCCATCAGTCGCCCTCGAAGACCGGCTTCTGCTTCGCGACGAAGGCGTGGTAGGCGCGCTCGAAATCGGCGGTCTGCATGCAGATCGCCTGCGCCTGCGCCTCGGCCTCGATCGCCTGGTCGAGACCCATGTTCCATTCCTGGTTGAGCATGTTCTTGGTCATCGCGTGGGCGAAGTTGGGTCCGGCAGCGAGTTGCGCGGCCAGCGTGCGCGCCTCGCTGCGCAGTGCATCGGCCGCGACCAGCCGGTTGAAGAAGCCCCAGCGCTCGCCCTCCTCGGCGTCCATCGAGCGCCCGGTAAACAGCAGCTCGGCGGCGCGCCCCTGGCCGACGATGCGCGGCAGCACCGCGCAGGCGCCCATGTCGCAGCCAGCGAGTCCGACGCGGGTGAACAGGAACGCCACCTTGGCCGCCAGCGTGGCGAGCCGCAGGTCGCTGGCCATCGCCAGGATCGCGCCGGCGCCGACGCAGATGCCGTCGACCGCGGCGATCACCGGCTGCGGGCAGCCGCGGATCGCCTTGACCAGGTCGCCGGTCATGCGCGTGAAGGCGAGCAGCCCCTTCATGTCCATCTTGGTCAGCGGGCCGATGATCTCGTGCACGTCGCCGCCGGAGCAGAAGTTGCCGCCGGCACCGGTCAACACCACCGCGCGCACCTCGTCCACGCCGACCAGGGCGCGGAAGGTGTCGCGCAGCTCGGCGTAGGAGTCGAAGGTCAGCGGGTTCTTGCGCTCCGGGCGGTTCAGCGTGATCTCGGCGAGTCCGTCGGCGAAGGCCCAGCCGAAGTGTTGCGGGGCGAAGGTCTCGGGATTCATGGCTCCTGGCTCCTGGTGGTCCGTGCGCGCAGGTGGTGCTTGGTGTCGTCGAGCAGCCGGGCGAGGCGTTCGGCCTCCTCGAGCCCGCCGAGGAGCTCGTCGATCCAGCCCTCGTGGGCCGCGGCCATCGTCGCGAAGCGGCGGCGCCCTTTCGGCGTCAGCGCGATGTACTGCACGCGACGGTCCTCCGCGGACGGCGTTCGCCGCACCAGGGCGGCGCGCTCGAGCCGGTCGATCACCCCGGTGACGTTGCCGTTCGAGACCATCAGCCGCCGCGACAGCGCCGACATGGTCTGTGGTTCACCGGCGGCGTCGAGTTCGGCGAGCACGTCGAACTGCGGCAGGGTGATGGCGAAGTCGTCGCGCAGCCGCGTGCGCACCTGCTGCTCGATCAGCGTCGCGCAGCCGAGCAGCCGCAGCCAGATGCGCAGCGAACGCTTGCTGCGCGGCTCCACCTTCAGCAGGCGCTCGGCGGCGGTCACATCACCTCTCCGCCGGCGATGGCGATCGCCTGGCCGGTCACCGCGGCGCTGCCCTCCTCGCACAGCCAGGCGACCGCGTCGGCCACCTCGCCCGGATCCACCAGCCGCCCCTGCGGGTTGTGGCGCAGCAGTTCGGCGGCGGCGGTGTCGAGGTCGCGCCCGGTGCGGGCGCGGATGGTCTCGAGCGTCTGCCGGGTCATGTCGGTGTCGGTGTAGCCCGGGCAGACCGCGTTGACGGTGATCCCGTCGCGCGCGGTCTCGAGCGCCAGCGCGCGGGTCAGCCCGATCACCGCGTGCTTGGCCGCGCAGTAGGCGCTGACGTAGGCGTAGCCCTTGAGCCCGGCGGTGCTCGCGACGTTGACCACCCGCCCCCAGCCCGCCTCGCGCATGCCGGGCAGCACCGCCCGGGTGCAGAGCAGCGTGCCGTTCAGGTTGACCGCCAGCATGCGCTCGAGGAGGTCCAGGCCGGTGCGTTCGAACGGCGCGCTCTCCGCGGCTCCGGCGTTGTTGACCAGTACGCTGACCGGGCCACCCTCGGCGACCGCCTGGGCGAACGCGTCGCGGACCGCGTCGGGATCGGTGACGTCCACGGCGACAACCTGCAGCGCGCCGAGTTCGGCATGCGCCGCGGCCAGTGCCACCTCGTTACGGCTCATCAGCGTCACATGGTGGCCGGCCGCGACCAGCCGGCGCACGATCGCCAGGCCGATGCCGCGACTGGCGCCGGTGACGACCGCGTGGCGTACCGCGCGCGGCGTCAGGCGGGCATTGGCGCGATCAGACATGGATCGCCATCTCCGCGGCGCGCTGCAGGTTGCGCTCGAGCTGCGCCTTGCCGGCGAGGTACTGCGGCGGCCAGGAGAGCCCGTCGTAGCCCTGCTGGGCCCCGGCGCGCAGCGTCCAGTAGGGGTCGGCCAGGTGCGGCCGCGCCAGGCAGCAGAGGTCGGCACGACCCGAGGCGATGATGCTGTTCACGTGGTCCACCTCGTAGATGTTGCCGACCGCCATCGTGGCAATGCCGGCCTCGTTGCGGATACGGTCGGCGAACGGGGTCTGGAACATGCGCCCATAGACCGGTTGCGCGCGGGCGCTGGTCTGCCCCGCCGACACGTCGATGACGTCGGCCCCGGCCTCCGCGAAGGCGCGGGCAATGGCGACCGCGTCCTCGGGCGTTACGCCGCGCGCCTCCGGGGAGAGCTCTTCGCCCCCGGGTAGCCAGTCGGTGGCCGAGATGCGCACCGACATCGGCCGCTCATCGGGCCACGCGGCGCGCACTGCCGCGAACACCTCGAGCGGAAAGCGCAGCCGGTTCTCGAGCGAGCCGCCGTATTCGTCCTCGCGCCGGTTGCTGACCGGCGTGATGAAGGCCGAGAGCAGGTAGCCGTGCGCGGCGTGCAGTTCGAGCAGGTCGAAGCCGGCCTCGATGGCCATCTGCGTGGCGCGCACGAAGGCGTCGCGGACGCGCTCCATGTCGGAGCGCGCCATCGCCCGCGGCACCTGGTGATCGGCGGACCAGGGAATCGCCGACGGCGCGAGCAGCGGCCAGTTGTCAGCATCGAGCGGCACGTTGTCGCCCTCCCAGCTGAGCCGGGTCGAGCCCTTCGGACCGGCGTGGCCGAGCTGCAGGCCGATCTTCGCCGAGGTACGCGCGTGCACGAAATCGACGATGCGCTTCCACGCCGCGACGTGCTCCGGCTTGTACATGCCCGCGCAACCGGGCGAGATGCGCCCGTCGCGCTCGACGTCGGTCATCTCGGTGAACAGCAGCGCCGCCCCGCCCTGCGCGCGGGCGCCGTAGTGGACGAGGTGGAAATCGTCCGGCGTGCCATCCTCGGCGCTGTACATGCACATCGGCGAGACCACGACCCGGTTGGCCAGCTCGAGGCCGCGCAGCCGGAACGGCGTGAACATCGGCGGCACCGCGACCGCTGG
>CBDTVS010000224.1:0-3963 GCA_965364245.1 uncultured Gammaproteobacteria bacterium
GCTGCGCAGCTTCAAGCGGCGTATCGATCCACGCCGCTACAACGGCGCCAGTCTGGTCGGTCTGCAGGGCATCGTGATCAAGAGCCACGGCGGGGCCGACGCGCTGGCGTTCGCCAACGCGATCGAGATCGCGCGCATCGAGGTGGCCAAGGCGGTGCCGCAGACCATCGGCGAGGAGATCGGTCACCTGCTGCAGGCGACGGGCACCGCATGAAATACGCACGCATCGTCGGCACCGGCAGCTATCTGCCCGAGCGGGTCATGACCAACGCGGACCTCGAACAACTGGTCGAGACCACCGACAGCTGGATCCGCGAGCGCACCGGCATCCGCGAGCGGCGTATCGCGGCCGACGGCGAAACCACCTGCGACCTCGCCGAGAAGGCCGCGCGCCGGGCGCTGAAGGCCGCCGGCGTGGCGCCGCGCGAGGTCGACCTGATCGTGGTCGGCACCACCACCGCGGACCAGATCTTCCCCAGCACCGCCTGTCTGCTGCAGGCGCGCCTCGGTATCCACGGGCCGGCCGCATTCGACGTGCAGGCGGTCTGTACCGGTTTCGTCTACGCGCTGGGCGTCGCCGACCAGTTCATGCGCACCGGAGCGGCCACGACCGCGCTGGTGATCGGTGCCGAGACCATGTCGCGCATCATCGACTGGCAGGACCGGGACACCTGCGTGCTGTTCGGCGACGGCGCCGGCGCCGTGGTGCTCAAGGCCGACGCCAAGCCCGGCATCCTCTCGACCCATCTGCACGCCGACGGCAAGCACGCCGACCTGTTGCAGGTGCCCGGCGGCATCTCCGGCGGCTACGCCGACGGCCGCGACCCCTACCTGCGCATGCGCGGCAAGGAGGTGTTCAAGGTCGCCACCACCACGCTGAGCCGCATCGTCGACGAGACGCTGGAGACCAACGGCCTGACCCGCGAGGACGTCGACTGGCTGATCCCGCACCAGGCCAACAACCGCATCATCGCCGCCATCGGCCGCAAGCTCGGTCTGCCCGAGGAGCGCGTGGTCAACACCGTCGCCGAGCACGGCAACACCTCGGCCGCCTCGGTGCCGCTGGCGCTCGACACCGCGGTGCGCGACGGGCGCATCCAGCCCGGCGAGTTGCTGTTGCTGGAGGCCTTCGGCGGGGGCTTCACCTGGGGCTCGGCCCTGGTCCGCTACTGAACAACGCCTAGTCAAGGAGCACGCATGAGCGAGCAGGTTCTGGAGGGCGAGGTCGCCCTGGTCACCGGCGCCAGCCGTGGTATCGGTCGCGCGATCGCGCTCGAGCTCGGGCGTCTCGGCGCCACCGTGGTCGGCACCGCGACCAGTACCGGTGGGGCGGAGGCGATCGGCGCGGCGCTGGCCGAGGCTGGCGTCCAGGGAAGCGGACTGGAGCTCGACGTCGCCGATCCGGCCTCGGTCGAGGCGTGCCTCGCCGAGGTGACGTCGCGCCACGCCACCCCGACGATCCTGGTCAACAACGCCGGGATCACCCGCGACAACCTGCTGATGCGCATGAAGGACGATGAGTGGGAGTCGATCATCGACACCAATCTCTCCTCGGTCTACCGCATGAGCAAGGCGTGCCTGCGCGGCATGATGAAGGCGCGCAAGGGGCGTATCGTCAACATCGCCTCGGTGGTCGGCGCGATGGGCAACGCGGGGCAGACCAACTACGCCGCGGCCAAGGCCGGCATGATGGGTTTCGCCAGGTCACTGGCCCGGGAGATCGGTGCCAGGGGCATCACCGTCAACACCGTCGCCCCGGGATTCATCGACACCGACATGACCCGCGCGCTCGACGACGCGCAGCGCGACGCGCTGCTCGCGCAGATCCCTCTCAACCGTCTCGGGCAGCCGCAGGACATCGCCGCCACCGTGGCGTTCCTCTGCTCGCCGGCTGCGGCCTACATCACCGGCCAGACCCTGCACGTCAACGGCGGGATGTACATGGGCTGAGGGCCGGATCGTCGTTCGTCGGAAAACAGCAACAGACTGAAAGAACAGGTATAATCGGTCGTCCCATCGGCCCCAGGGAGGGGGGTTAGGGCTGCTGGCCCTGCCCGGTGGATTTCAATACAATACCGCGACCGGCGTAAGCCCGGTCCACCACGTATGTCGGGAGGCAGACAAGACATGAGTTCCGTTGCAGAGCGCGTCAAGAAGATCGTCGTCGAACAGCTGGGGGTGAAGGAAGAGGAAGTCAACAACGACGCCTCGTTCGTCGACGACCTCGGCGCCGACTCCCTCGACACCGTCGAGCTGGTGATGGCCCTCGAGGAGGAGTTCGAGTGCGAGATCCCGGACGACGAGGCCGAGAAGATCACCACGGTCCAGCAGGCTGTCGACTACATCGAAAAGAACCTCGGCTAAACCCGAACACGCGAAAGGCCGGGACCCCGTAGGGCGGGGCATCGGCCTTTTGTTTTTGTGCTGATGGCCGCCGCGAGCGGCCGACGAAGGAGCAGGTCGTGAGCAAAAGACGGGTCGTGGTCACGGGGCTGGGCATCGTCTCGCCGGTCGGCAACAGCGTCGCCGACGCGTGGGGCAACATCCTCGCCGGGAAGAGCGGTGCAGCGCCGATCACCGGCTTCGACGTCAGTGATTTCTCGGTCCGGTTCGCGGCCACGGTCAAGGACTTCGACCCGAGCCCCTACCTGTCGCCGAAAGAAGCCAAGAAGATGGACACCTTCATCCATTACGGCATCGCGGCCGCCTGCCAGGCGATCGAGGATGCCGGACTGGAGGTGACCGAGGCCAACGCCGAGCGCATCGGCGTGGCGATCGGTTCCGGCATCGGCGGCCTGCCCGGCATCGAGAAGACCCACGAGTCCTACATGAACAGCGGGCCGCGGCGTATCTCGCCGTTCTTCGTGCCGAGCTGCATCATCAACATGATCTCGGGCAACCTGTCGATCAAGTACGGCTTCAAGGGGCCGAACATCGCCATCGTCACCGCCTGCACCACCGGCACCCACAACATCGGCGACGCCGGGCGCATCATCGCCTACGGCGACGCCGACGTGATGGTCGCCGGCGGCGCCGAGATGGCCACCTGCCCGACCGGTTTGGGCGGGTTTGCCGCGGCGCGCGCGCTGTCGACACGCAACGACGACCCCGAGGCGGCCAGCCGCCCGTGGGACGCCGACCGCGACGGCTTCGTACTAGGTGATGGCGCCGGGGTGGTGGTGCTCGAGGAGTACGAGCATGCCAAGTCGCGTGGCGCGCGCATCTACGCCGAGCTCGCCGGTTACGGCATGAGCGGTGACGCCTACCACATGACGCTGCCGCCCGACGGCGGCGAGGGGGCGATGCGTTGCATGAAGATCGCGCTGCGCGATGCGGGTCTGGAACCCGGCGCGGTGGACTACATCAACGCCCACGGCACCTCGACCCCGGCCGGCGACAAGGCCGAGACCGACGCGGTCAAGAACACCTTCGGCGATCACGCGCGCAAGGTCGCGGTCAGCTCGACCAAGTCGATGACCGGTCACCTGCTGGGTGCCGCCGGCGGTATCGAGGCGGTGTTCAGCGTGCTGGCGATCGCCGACCAGGTGGCGCCACCGACCATCAACCTCGAGACACCCGACCCGGAGTGCGATCTCGACTACGTCCCGCACACCGCGCGCGAGATGAAGATCGACGTCGCCCTGTCGAACTCGTTCGGGTTCGGCGGCACGAACGGCACCCTGCTGTTCCGCCGCCCGGCCTGAGGGCGCGCGACCGGCTCCCGCGGGGCGCAGGCGCGTGACGGGCGGAACGGTGCCGAGTCTCGTAGCCCGCCTCGGAGCGCTGCTGCTCGCGACGTTGCTGGTCGTCGCGGGTCTGCTCACCTGGAACTACCGCGATTTCCACGCCACCCCGCTGGCGATGCCTGGCAGGCGGAGTCGCTTGTGCTTGCATGTCTGGTCGAACTCCGTCTCCAAGAGCCGTTCTACCGTGTCGACGATCTCGTTCATCGAGTATGGACGT
>CBDTVS010000225.1:0-3951 GCA_965364245.1 uncultured Gammaproteobacteria bacterium
AAATGGCGGGAGCTGAATGTTGCCGAGACCAGGGCGCTTTACCAGGGCGTAGGCCTCGAGGTGCCCGAGCGTCCTCCGAGGGCTGCCAACCGTCATGTTGGCGACCCCGCCAAGCGCTCACGCGCCCAATCGAGACGCGAGCGCTGAAGGCGCCGCTGCGTGGATGATGCCGAAAATGTGAACTGCGTCTCAGAATCAACCCTATAAAAGGTGGTATCAATAAATATCAACTAGTTAGGGTGACCTGAGATGACCATCCGACGTCTCGCATGGCTGCTGCTTCTGCTGCCCCTGGGCCTCCAGGCGGCGCCGCGCTACTCCCCCGGCGAAATCGAGCTCACCATGAAGCCCGGCGAGCGCAGGTCGATCAGCTACACGATTACGGCTGACGGCGCCGCCGCCATCGCCCCCTACATGTGGTACGAGGACGAGGGGCTGCCGGGTGAATGGCTCGGTCCGTTGAAGGCCAGGTGGCATTGGTTTACTTCATCCGCTTCGCAAACGGTCACGATCGAAATCCCCGCGGATGCGGTGCCGGGCACCTACCGTGGACGCCTTCTCGGTTTCGTCTCGGGTGGTGCCCATTCGTTCCAGCGTGGCGACGGCGTTGAACTCACGGTGTCCCTGGCGTCGGATTGCGCGGGCGCGGAGTTCGTCGCCGGCAGCGACAACGACTTCGAACTCTGGGCCCCGAACCATGCGCTGCGATCGGTCGAACTGTTCGGCGAGCTGCGTCTTGCGTCCGGTTGCACCGTCATCGAGGCGCGTTACGAGGTCGTCGACGAGTACGGCGAATACAGCGGCAGCGGTGAACTGGAGATCACCGCAGACGGGACTGGCTACCGCGCGACGCCGCTGGTCGAGGTCTCGCGACAGGGCAAGGACCGGGATGGCCGTCACTACACGGTGACCCTGAGCATTGAGACCGAGGCCGGCATCGCGACCCACACCCGCTCGATCGTCGTGTTGCATGACCGGCGCGACAAAGCGGATGATCGCCCCGTCAACGGAAAGAAATAGCCAGCCCGATGCCGTCATTCGACATTGTCTCAGAGGTCGACCTCCACGAGGTCAGCAACGCGGTCGATCAGGCCAACCGTGAAGTGGGCACCCGCTTCGATTTCAAGGGCGTCGACGCCCGCTTCGAACGCGCCGAGCACGTCGTTACACTGGTTGCCGAGGCCGAGTTCCAACTCGCCCAGATGCTCGACATCCTGCGCGGCAAGCTGGCCAAGCGGCAGATCGACACCGGTTGTCTGGAGATCGGCGAGCCGGAACAGTCCGGGCGCCAGGCGCGGCAGCAGGTGACGCTGCGCCACGGGATCGAGGGCGATCTCGCGCGTGATCTCGTCAAGCGCATCAAGGCGACCAAGCTCAAGGTGCAGGCGCAGATCCAGGGCGACCAGGTGCGCGTCACCGGCAAGAAGCGCGACGACCTGCAGCAGGTGATCGCCCTGCTGCGCGGTGTCGAAGAGATCGACCTGCCGCTGCAGTTCAACAACTTCCGGGACTGAGCCTTGACCACGCGCCTGCCGTCGCGACGGCTGCGCGCGGTCTACCGGCGCCTGCTGGCGCGCTACGGGCCCCAGCACTGGTGGCCGGCGCGCACGCCTTTCGAGGTGATCGTCGGCGCGGTGCTGACCCAGAACACCGCCTGGACCAACGTCGAGCGGGCGATCGCCAACCTCGAGGCGGCCGGGGCCCTGGAGGCCGAGGCGCTGCTGGACCTGCCCGAGCAGCGGTTAGCCGGACTGCTGCGACCCTCCGGTTACTTCAACGTCAAGGCGACCCGGTTGCGCGCCGTCTGCGCGTGGTACGTCGCGCGTGGCGGCCATGCGCGGTTGCGTCGCTGGCCGAGTGCGCGGTTGCGCGACGCACTGCTCGGGCTGCACGGTGTCGGCCCCGAGACGGCCGACGACATCCTGCTCTACGCCTTCGACCGCCCGGTGTTCGTCATCGATGCGTACACCCGGCGTCTCTTCTCCAGGCTCGGTCTGATCGAGGGCCGCGAGCCCTACGAGGCGCTGCGTGGCGCCTGCGAGCGGGCCCTGGGCCCCGATGCACCGCTGTTCAACGACTACCACGCCCAGATCGTGCAGCACGCCAAGGTCCACTGCCGGCCGCGACCGCGCTGCGCCGGTTGTTGCCTGGCGGCACTCTGTCCGAGCTGCGCTCCGGAGACTGTCTGAGACCGCGGGCGATGCCCGCAGGCTGGCGGGAACGCGCCAGGCTCACCGGGGTGGGGGTCGGAGAGGGGGCGCGTCAGTCCTAGGGCTGCGGGCTGACCGACGGAATGGTCAGCGCCTGGCCGGTTACGCCACGGCTGTCGGGGCCTAGCAGCCACAGGTACCAGGGCATCACCGTATCCGGCAGCGGCAGGCTGTTGGGGTCCAGGCCGGGGTAGGCGGCGAGGTGGCCGCTGGTGCGCACCGCGCCGGGATCGAGGCTGTTGACGCGCACCGGGCTGGTGCCGTCGTGCTCGTCGGCGAGGATCTGCATCATCCCCTCGCAGGCGAACTTGGAGACGCCGTAGGCGCCCCAGTAGGCGCGGCCCTGGCGGCCGACGCGGTCGCTGCTGAACACCACCGAGGCGTCGTCACTGGCCATCAACAGGTCGAGACAGGCCCGGGTCAGAAGGTAGGCGGCGTTGACGTTGACCTGCATGACGCGCGCCCAGATTTCAGGCTCGTAGAGCCGCAGCGGGGTCAGCGTGCCGAGCTGCGCGGCGTTGTGCAGCAGCCCGTCGAGGCGGCCCAGCGAGTCGCCCAGCCGTGACGCGAGTTCCGTGTAGTCCTGCGGCGCGGCACCCTCGAGGTTCAGCGGGTAGATCGCCGGTTGCGGACCGCCCGCTTGCTCGATGAGATCGTAGACCCGCTCCAGCGGTCGCACCTTGCGACCGAGCAGCACCACCGTCGCGCCGTGCTCCGCGAGCGCCAGGGCCGCCGCCTTGCCCAGGCCGTCACCCGCGCCGGTGACCAGGATCACCCGGCCGGTGAGCAGGTCGGCGGCGGGTCGGTAACCGTCGGGTGGGGCGCTCGACATCGGGATGGCTCCGGGAAGGATCAGGCCTGGGTCCGCCGCGCGGCGGCGATGGCGTGCGCCGATTGTACCCCGCTCACGACGGCCCCTTCGAGGGTCGCGGGCAGGCCGGTGGCGGTCCAGTCGCCGGCCAGCCAGCAGCCGGGCAGACCACTCGCGCAGCCCGGGCGGATGGCGTCCACCCCGGCCACGCTGGCGAAGGTCGCGCGCTTCTCGCGGATCACCAGGCGTTCGACCGGCGCGGGCCACTGCGGGAAGAGACCCGCGACCTCGGCGGCGACATGCTCGGCGAGTGCATCCCGATCGAGCGCCATGTGCGGTCCCGCGGCGCTGACCACCGCGGCGACCACGCCCGGCTGGCCGCTGCCGGCGCGATCGACCAGCCACTGGGTGGTGCTGCCGAGCACCCCGCGCAGCGGTCCGTCGAGATCGACCGGGTGCGGGTAGCTCAGGTAGACGGTGCAGATCGGCTGGTACTCGAAGCGGGACAGGTTCGTCTTGAGGTCGTCCAGCCCGAAATGGCCCTCCAGCAGCGGGTCGAGGGCGTGCGGCGGCAGCGCCAGCACCACGTCGTCGCAGGCGAGGTGCGTGCCGTCCGCAAGGCGCACGCCGCGCACGCTCCCGTCACCCAGCTCCAGCGCGACCGCGCGATTGCCGCAGCGCACCTCTCCGCCGTGCTCTGCGAGGTAGGCGGTGGCCGGTCCCGGCAGCAGGTCGCCGAGCGGGGCACGCGGCAGCAGCAGGTCGCAGTGGCTGCGGTGACCGGTGAAGGTGCGCTGCAGGACGCGCGCGAAGAGTCGCGCCGAGGCGCGCGCCAGCGGGGTGTTGAGCGTGGCCAGGCAGAGCGGTTCCCAGAGCGCGCGGGTGAGCCGTGCCGGCTGGCCGCGTTCCGCGAGCAGGGTCGCCAGGGGA
>CBDTVS010000226.1:0-3937 GCA_965364245.1 uncultured Gammaproteobacteria bacterium
GCGAAGGACGGCTGAGAACCAGAACCGGGCGCCGCTTGTCCGGGCGGGGGAGATGGAGGAGCCAGATCTCTCCACGGTTCAATCGCTCGGCCATGACTGTGCACCCATGAGCGCTTCGATCTCTTCGAGGAGCGCGTCGGCCTCACCCGCGTCCACGACACGCGGGGCCTGACGCGCCCAGGCCGGCGCCTTCGCCGCCACCTCCCAGCAGGTCAGCGTGCACGGCAGCGCCCCGTTGAACACGGCATGGTGGGTCGCGGCCTCGGCACCGAGCCTGCGCGTCAGCCCCTTGTCGCCACTCAACACGGCCGCGTGCCAGCCGCGGAACCCGGCACGGAGCACCCGGCCGAGCTCGGCATGCACCCGCGCCGCCGAGGTGTCGTCCCCCAGGCGCTCGCCGTAGGGCGGGTTGGCGATCACCAGCCCCGGCGTGACGCCTGCGGGCGTGGTGACCTCGGCGAGCTCACGGACCGCGAAGTCGATCGCATCATCGACCCCGGCCGCCGCGGCGCTGCGCCGTGCCAACGCGACCATCTCCGGGTCGTGATCGGACGCAAACAGCGGCGGGCAGTCACGCGTGCCGGGCCGCGAACGCGCCTCCTCCTGCAACCGCTCCCACAACGCCGGCACGTGGCCGAGCCAGCCGAGGAAGCCGAAGTAGTCGCGCCCGAGGCCGGGTGCGCGGCCGGTGGCCATCAGGGCCGCCTCGACGGCGAGCGTACCGGTGCCGCACAGCGGGTCGAGCAGCGCGCCGCCGTGCGCGGCGATGCCGGGCCAACCGGCCAACCGCAGCAGGCCGGCCGCGAGGTTCTCCTTGAGCGGCGCCGGCGCCCCCGGCGGCCGGTAGCCGCGCCGGTGCAACGCGCTGCCCGACAGGTCGATGCTGAGCACGCCGCGCCGCTTCTGCAGCACGAGGTTGAGGCGCAGCGACGGGCGCTCGCGATCGACCGACGGGCGCCGACCGAAGCGTTCACGCAGGCGGTCGACCACCGCGTCCTTGACGCGCAGCGCGGCGAAGTGACTGTGCGTGATGGGTGAGCCAGAGAGCGTCGCATCGACCGCCAGCGTGCCGTCCGGATCGAGGTGCTCCTCCCACGGCAGTTCGTGCACCGCGGCGTAGAGCGCGTCGCCGTCCGGCACCGGGAAGCGCGCGAGGTTGAGCAGCACGCGGCTCGCGACGTGCGACCAGAGGCAGGCGCGGTAGGCGAGCTCGAGGTCGCCGTTGAATGCGACCCCGGCGCGCACCTCGTGCACCCGCGCCGCACCGAGTTCGCGCAGCTCGTCGGCGAGCACCCGCTCGAGGCCACGCGGCGCGGTGGCGAACAGCGCCAGCGGCTCAGCCATCACCGGCCTCCAGCGCCTCCCAGCGCGCGTAGGCGGTGGCAAGCTCCTCCTCGAGGAGGCGCAACCGCGTGGCCAGCTCGCGCGCGCCGTCGCCGCCGTCGCGGTAGCCTTCCGGGTCGGCCAGCGCTGCGTGCAGCTCCGCCTGCTCGGCCTCGAGGGCCTCGATACGCCGCGGCAGCTCCGCGAGCTCGCGCTGCGCGCGGTAACCGAGCTTGCGCGTGGCCGACTTCACATGCGGCTGCGCCGGCCTGGCGGTCGCGGCCTGCGGCGCGGCGGCCTCGGGGGCCGGGCGCTGGCGCAGCCAGTCGCTGTAGCCGCCGACGTAGTCGCCGACCCGACCGGCGCCCTCGAACACCAGCGTGGAGGTGACCACGGCGTCGATGAAGGCGCGGTCGTGGCTGACCAGCAGCAGCGTCCCGGGGTAGTCGAGCAGCAGTTCCTCGAGCAGCTCGAGGGTCTCGATGTCGAGATCGTTGGTCGGCTCGTCCATCACCAGCAGGTTGCTCGGCCGGCAGAAGAGCCGCGCCAGCAGCCCGCGCGCGCGCTCGCCGCCCGACAGGGTGCGCAGCGGGGCACGCGTCTGCGCCGGCGTGAACAGGAAGTCCTGCAGGTAGCTGATGACGTGGCGCTCGCGCCCGTTGACGCTGACGAAATCGCGGCCCTGGCCGACCAGGTCGACCAGGCTCGCCTCGTCGTCGAGCGGCGCGCGATGCTGGTCGAAGTAGGCCACCTCGAGGCCGCTGCCGAGCTTCACCGTGCCCTGTTGCGGCGCGAGCTCGCCGAGCAGCAGCTTGATCAGCGTCGACTTGCCGATGCCGTTGGGCCCGACGATACCGACCCGGTCACCCTTGAGGATCGTCGTGTCGAGGCCGTCGACCACGACCTTCTCGCCGTAGGCGTAGCGCAGGCCGGTGACCTCGATGACGCGGCGTCCGGACGGCGCGGCGCGGTCCGCCGCGAGTTTCGCGACGCCGGTCCGCTCGCGGCGCTGGCGCCGCTCCTCGCGCAGCGCCTGCAGCGCGCGTACCCGCCCCTCGTTGCGCGTGCGCCGCGCCTTGATGCCCTGGCGAATCCACGCCTCCTCGCGCGCGAGCACCTTGTCGAACTCCGCCTCGGCCCGCGCCTCCGCTTCGAGCTCGGCGGCGCGCCGGCGCCGGTAGCTGGCGTAGTCGCCTGGGTAGCTGGCGAGCCGCCCGCGATCGAGCTCGACGATGCGCGTCGCGAGCCGCTGCAGGAACGCGCGGTCGTGGGTCACAAACAGCAGCGCCCCGCCGAAACCGGCGAGGAACTCCTCGAGCCAGGTGATCGACGGCAGGTCGAGGTGGTTGGTCGGTTCGTCGAGCAGCAGCAGGTCGGGTTCGACGACCAGCGCACGGGCCAGCAACGCGCGGCGCCGGGCGCCACCCGACAGCGTCGCGAACGGCGCGTCGGCCGGCAGCCCGAGGCGCGAGACCGTGCTCTCGACGCGCTGGCGCAGCGCCCAGCCCCCGGCGGCCTCGAGGCGATGCTGCACGTCGGCGAGACGCGCCAGGCCGGTCGCGTCGTCATGGTCCTCGATGGCATGGCTCAGGCGGTGGAACTCGGCGAGCAGTTCACCGAGGTCGCCGAGCCCGCCGGCGACGACGTCGAACGCGGTCCCCTCGAGCGCCGCGCCCGCCCCCTCCTGCGCGAGGTAGCCGACGCGCAGCCCGGGGCGCCGCACGATCTGGCCGCGCTCCGGGTCGATCTCGCCGGCGACCAGGCGCAGCAGGGTCGACTTGCCGGCGCCGTTGCGCCCGACCAGGCAGACCCGCTCGCCGGCGTCGATCGCCAGCCCGGCGGCATCGAGCAGCGCGCGCCCGGCCAGGTCGTAACCGACTTCGCGCAGGGTCAGAAGCATGGCCGGCCGGCGACGGGAGCGGTCGCGCCGGCGGGATGACGGGGTCGCGGCGCTTGGGACATACTGGTGGGACTCGATGCGGGCGGGCATTGTCGCACCGCCCCGAACGCCGGGCAATTCAGGCCGTAACCCCAGCATGAGCCAACCCAAGTACCAGGACCTGCGCGATTTCGTCGCCCAGCTCGAACGACGCGGCGAACTCAAGCGCATCCGCGCCGAGGTGGACCCGCGCCTCGAGATGACCGAGATCTGCGACCGCACGCTGCGCGCGGGAGGTCCGGCGCTGCTGTTCGAGAGGCCGAAGGGCCACACCATGCCGGTGCTCGGCAACCTGTTCGGCACGCCCGAGCGCGTGGCCTTCGGCATGGGCCAGGAGAACACCGCGGCGCTGCGCGAGGTCGGCAAGACGCTCGCCTACCTCAAGGAGCCCGAACCGCCGTCGGGGCTGCGCGACGCGGTCGGCAAGCTGCCGCTGGTCAGGCAGGTCCTTAACATGCAGCCCAAGGTGGTCAGCCGCGCGCCGTGCCGCGAGCACGTGTTCGAGGGACCGGACGTGGATCTCGGCAAGCTGCCGGTGATGACCTGCTGGCCCGAGGACGCCGGGCCGCTGATCACCTGGCCGCTGGTGATCACGCGCGGCCCGGAACGCAAGCGCCAGAACCTCGGCATCTACCGCCAGCAGGTGATCGCGAAGAACAAGGTGATCATGCGCTG
>CBDTVS010000227.1:0-3936 GCA_965364245.1 uncultured Gammaproteobacteria bacterium
TCTGGGACGCGCGCTACAGCCTGCTGACCGTCGCGCTGGCCGGCTTCGGTCGCGCCGTGGCCGAGGTGGGCGCGGTGATCATCGTCGGCGGCAACATCGCCCACCTGACCCGGGTGATGACCACCGCGATCGCGCTCGAGACCTCCAAGGGTGACCTGGCGCTGGCGCTCGCACTCGGCATCGTGCTGATCACCATCGCGCTCAGCGTCAATGCCGCGGTGATGGGACTGCGCGCCAGCGCGGCCCGGCAGGCCTTCGCCTGAGGTCCGGTGGTGATCACGGACTTCACCACGCTGGTGCCCGGGCTGCTGCCGCTCGCGGTCGAGGGGCTCCGTTACGAGGTGCGCGGTGCGCGGTTGATCGACGGCGTCGACCTGCGACTCGAGGATCCGGGCGTCACCGTGGTGATGGGGCCCAACGGCGCGGGCAAGAGCCTGCTGTTGCGGCTGATGCACGGTCTGCTCGAGCCGACCGCCGGCCGGGTGCGCTGGAACGGTGCGACCGTCGACGAAGCGGTGCGCAGGCGCCAGGCACTGGTCTTCCAGCGCCCGGTGCTGCTGCGTCGCTCGGTGCGGGCCAACATCGAATTCGTGCTGCGCCTGCGACCGGGCAGGGAACCCCAGCCGGCGATGCACTGGCTCGAACACGTCGGCCTGGCCGACCGGGCCGAGCAGCCGGCACGACGGCTCTCGGGCGGCGAGCAGCAGCGTCTGGCGATGGCGCGTGCGCTCGCACTCGAACCCGAGGTGCTGCTTATGGACGAGCCGACCGCGAGTCTCGACCCGGCCTCGGTCGCAACCATCGAGGCGCTGGTGGGCGAGGCGCGCCAGGCCGGGACCAAGGTCGTGTTCGTGACCCACGATATCGGCCAGGCGCGACGCCTCGCCGACGACGTGGTGTTCCTGCACCGCGGCCGGCTGGTGGAGCACACGGCCGCCGAAAGCTTCTTCGAACAGCCCGCTTCCAGCGCGGCACGGGACTACCTCGCCGGGCGCCTGGTCCTCTGAGCGTCCGCATCAACCCAAGGAAGAGCATGACCATGACCTGTAAGCGTTGGCTGAGCCTGACCCTCGCGCTGCTCGTGACCTGCGGCTCGGCCTGGGGTGCCGAGAAGTCGATCCTTCTCCAGTCGACCACCTCGACCGCGAACTCCGGTCTCTACGACCACCTGCTGCCGATGTTCACCGAGAAGAGCGGCATCACGGTCCACGTCGTCGCGGTCGGCACCGGGCAGGCGATCAAGAACGCGCAGAACGGCGACGGCGACGTGCTGCTGGTGCACGCCAGGTCGGCCGAGGAGAAGTTCGTCGCCGAGGGCTACGGCGTCGAGCGTTTCGACGTCATGTACAACGACTTCATCGTCGTCGGCCCGCCCGCCGATCCCGCCGGGGTGGGGGGCATGAAGGACGCGGCCAAGGCGCTGAAGATGATCGCCGACGCCAACACGCCATTCGCCTCGCGAGGCGACAACTCCGGCACCCACAAGAAGGAGGTCGCGCTGTGGAACAAGGCCGGTGTCGACATCCAGGCCGCCAGCGGCTCGTGGTATCGCGAGACCGGCTCCGGGATGGGGGCGGCGCTCAACGCCGCCGTGGGCATGGGCGCCTACGCGCTCACCGACCGCGGCACCTGGATCAGCTTCAAGAACCGGGGCAAGCACGTGATCGCCGTCGAGGGCGACGAGGATCTGTTCAACCAGTACGGCGTGATCCTGGTCAATCCGCGGAAGCACGCCAACGTCAAGGCGGCCGAAGGCCAGGCCTTCATCGACTGGATAATCAGCTTCGAGGGGCAGGCGGCGATCGCCGACTACAAGCTCGGCGGGCAGCAGCTGTTCTTCCCGAACGCGAAATGATCTTCAGCGCACCGCCGCACGCTCTGACCAGTTGTTCGCGGGGAGGGTTGCGGCACGTGCGTTGATCGCCGCGGCCTCGGCGGTGCGGCCCAGGGCATCGAGGATCACGCCCTTGAGCAACAACGATTCCCGAGACCCCGGAGCGAGCCGCAGCGCGGCGTCGACCGCCTCGAGCGCGTCCTGCTCGCGGCCGCCGAGATGCAGCACCAGCGCCAGGTTGTGGTGCGCTTTCTGGTAGTCGGGCTCGAGGTGCATGGCGGCGCGGAAATGCTGTTCGGCGGTTGCCAGGTCACCTCGCTGGGCGATGATGACGCCGAGGTCGTCGTGCGCCTCGGCGTTGGCGGGGTCGAGCTCCAGGGCGGTGCGGAAATCCTGCGCCGCGAGCTCGGGAGCCCCGTTCCACAGGTGGCGCACGCCGCGCTTGGTGTAGCCGAGCGAGGAGTCCGGGTTGCGCTCGAGGAAGACGCTGAGCGCGGCGATGCCCTCGTCGATGCGCCCCAGCCGACCGAGTGCCATGCCGCGCCCGAAATAGGCCAGGTCGAGGGCGGGATCGAGCTCGAGTGCATGATCGAACTCGGCCAGTGCCTCATCGAGGCGCTGCATCTCGAACAGCACCATCCCACGCTCCGCATGCAGGCCGGCATCGGCGGGCACCGCGTCGATGGCGCGCTCGAGGTCGGCGAGCCGCACTGCATCGGGGACCCCAACCTGGCGCCCGGTGGCCAGTTCCAGGCGCGGGTCCAGGTAACCATCTGCCGTGGCCGGCAACGCATCGAAACAGACCCGGTAGGCGGCGAGCTGCACCTCGCGTTCACTCCCGTCCGGCGCGTAGGGTAGGTCCCAGGACTCGAGTGCGATCAGGACCTGTCGGCCGGCATGGCGGCCCGTGCAGTGCTCGTAGAGCAGGTCGCCCGAGGCATCGAACTGGCGCAGCGAGTTCAGCTCGCCGACGTGGCCGTGCAGGTTGACCAGGGTCTGGTAGGGCGCGCCGCGCGCGTTGGGAAGGTACTCTGCGCTGTAGTCACGGATGAGCCGTCCCTCGGCGTCGCGGAGGAACACCTCGGCCGAGTGGAGCGTGTCCGGTCGTGCCGTCTCCCTGCGCAGGCGTGCGAACAGCCGGCCGTCGCGATCGAAGTGGCTCACCTCGCGGTAGAACCCGGGCAGGCCCGCGTAGCCGCCCATGCGCTCCTCGCTGGTGGTCTGCCGGGTCGCGAGCAGCGTGCCCACGAGCTCGACCAGCGCCTGTGCGAAGTCGTTCCACTGCGTCGCCCGTGAACGTGGGTCCAGGTTTGCCGGCGCAGCAGGGAGCGGCCAGGACGCGACCAGCAGCAGCGCGAGCGCGAGACCCTGGGCGCGGACCCTCACCCGGCACACCGTGACGGGGACGCGCGGTAATGATCCGGATCTGCGGGCAACATGCCATCAAGTGTAGTCAACCCGCCGGGAGGTCTCGCCAGCGCGTACTCTGGAGTACCATGCCGCGAAGCATTTTTCGGACCCAAGGAGCCAGGCATGTCAGCACAGCCCAGGATCGCCCTCGTCACCGGAGCCGGCAGCGGCATCGGCCGCGTCGTCACCCACGCCCTGCTCGCCGACGGCTACAGCGTGGCGCTCGCGGGGCGGCGCCGCGAGCCGCTCGACGAGACCGTGGCACAGTCGGGCGCTGACGATACGCGTGTGCTGGTCATGCCGACCGACGTCGCCGACCCCGACGCGGTGCGCGCGCTGTTCGACGCCACCGCCGAGCGCTTCGGACGCCTCGACGTGCTGTTCAACAACGCCGGCATCTTCGTGCCGGGCAAGCCGTTCGACCAGATCCCGTTCGAGGACTGGAAGAACTCGCTCGACGTGAACCTGACCGGCTACTTCCTGTGCACCCAGCACGCGTTCCGGATCATGAAGGCGCAGGACCCCAAGGGCGGTCGCATCATCAACAACGGCTCGATTTCGGCCCACGCGCCGCGCCCGAAGTCGGTGCCCTACACCACCACCAAGCACGCCATCACCGGCCTGACCAAGTGCACCTCGCTCGACGGGCGCGAGCACGACATCGCCTGCGGCCAGATCGACATCGGCAACGC
>CBDTVS010000228.1:0-3928 GCA_965364245.1 uncultured Gammaproteobacteria bacterium
GTATCGCCTGAGCATCGACCCGCGTCAGCTGCAGAGTGGGGACCCGGTGTCGCGTCTCGACGTGAGCCTGCCCGCCGACCCCCTGATCGAGCCGGTGCTCGGCATCCACGATCCCCGTCGTGACCAGCGCATCGATTTCGTCGGTGGCATCCGCGGTCTCGCGGAACTCGAGCGCCGCGTGGACGGCGGTGGGATGGCGGTCGCCTTCGCGCTGCATCCGACGACGCTCGAGCAGCTGATGGCAGTGGCCGACGCCGGCGAGGTCATGCCGCCGAAATCGACCTGGTTCGAGCCGAAGCTCGCCGACGGGATGGTCTCCTACCCCCTGTGCCGTGGGCAGGACCCTCAGTGACGGGCGCGGTCAGTCGTTGCGGTCGAGGTCGTCGAGCACGTTGTCGATGCTGCCGCTGAACACCGTCGAATCAACGTCGCCCATCTCCTCGCGGCCGATGCCATCGAAGGGGCCCGACCAGTCCTCGGGCGGGTCGACGGGGCTGAGCTCCAGCTGGTTCCACGCGTCGAACTCGATCTCCTCGATGTCGCCATCGAAGTACTGGATCTCGACCAGTCCCTCCTCGGGGTCGAAGGCAACCACCTCGAAGGTCTGCTTCTGCTGGTTGCTGTACCAGTCGCCGATGCGTGGTTCGTAGCTGGGCATGACCTCTCCCCTCCGGGTTCGTGGCGGCCCAGCGATCCATCAGCCGCTGAGTCATCCAAACGTGAGCCTAGCCTACGCCCGGGCAGGCGCAAGCGGAAGGGGGCCGCAGCGCGGTTCCAATCGCCGCACAGGGGTGCCGAGATGATCTCGCTGAACGCGGCAGAGCATGATGGCGAGGGCCTCGCCGGATTGCTGGTGATGGCCCCGGACTGCGATCCCGAGCAGGTCGCTGCGGCCTGGCACCACCTCGAGACGAGTGCCCGGGAGAGCGCGCGGGTCGAAGACCTGCGTGACGCGCTCGACGTGGCCCGGATCCTTGCCGACCTGCATCTCGATACCGAATCGCTCTGTGCGGCCCTGCTGCACGCGCCGGTGGCGCGGGGGTCGCTGTCCCTCGACGTCGTGAACCGGGCGTTCGGCAGAAGTGTTGCTGACCTGGTCGATGGCGTGGTGCGCATGGACACCATCCGCGACCACGCGGTCGCCGAGGGGGATGCCGAGGCGCACGCGCGTCACACCGAGAGCCTGCGCAAGATGCTCATGGCGATGGTCGACGACGTGCGTGTGGTGCTGGTCAAGCTGGCCGCGCGCCTGCAGGCGATGCGTGGCCTGCGCGATCGGCCCGAGGACGAACGTGTGCAGGTCGCCGAGGAGACCCGCGACATCTTCGCGCCACTCGCCAACCGCCTCGGCATCTGGCAGATCAAGTGGGAGCTCGAGGATCTCGCGTTCCGCTACCTCGAACCCGACACCTACCGTAAGCTGGCACAAACGCTGGATGAGCGCCGCGTCGATCGCGAGCGCTACCTCGAGACGGTGACCGCGACGCTGCAGGGTGAATTGCAGGCGCAGGGCCTGCTCGCCGAGGTCAGCAGCCGACCGAAGCACCTCTACAGCATCTGGAAGAAGATGCAGCGCAAGGGGGTCGGGCTCGACGAGATCTTCGATACCCGTGCCGTGCGCATCCTGGTCGAGGAAGTGGCCGGCTGCTATGCCGCGCTCGGCGTGGTGCACGGCCTATGGCAGCACATCCCGCGTGAGTTCGACGATTACATCGCCAACCCGAAGCAGAACGGCTACCGTTCGCTGCACACCGCGGTGGTCGGTCCGGAGGGGCGTACGCTCGAGGTGCAGATCCGCACCTTCGAGATGCACCAGCGCGCCGAGCTCGGCATCGCCGCACACTGGCGTTACAAGGAGGGTGGCCACGAGGACCAGGCGCTGGAGCGCAAGATCCACTGGCTCCGCCAGCTGCTCGAGTGGAAGGACGAATTCGCCGGCAGCGAGGAGTTTGCCGAGCACTTCCGTGTCGACGACACCGACGACCGCGTCTACGTCTTCACTCCGCAGGGGCGCATCGTCGACCTGGCAAGTGGCGCTACGCCGCTCGACTTTGCCTACCACGTTCACACCGACATCGGCCATCGCTGCCGGGGCGCCAAGGTGGACGGCAAGATCGTGCCGCTGACCACGATGCTGCAGACGGGGCAGCAGGTCGAGGTCCTGACCACCAAGCAGCCCGCGCCCAGTCGCGATTGGCTCAACCAGCACCTCGGCTACCTCAAGACCTCGCGGGCGCGCAGCAAGGTCCGCCACTGGTTTCGCACCCAGGACCACGACAAGAACGTCACCGCCGGTCGCGCCGTGCTCGACCGCGAGCTCAAGCGACTCGGTGCGGCCGAGATCGGCCACGAGCGCCTGGCCCAGCAGATGAAATTCGCCCGGCCCGAGGAGCTCTATGCCGCGCTGGGTTTCGGTGATCTGACCACGTCCCAGGTGGCCGGCGCGGTCGGCGCGCTGCTCGACAAGATCGCGCCGGCGGTGCCATCACCAGGCGAGCCGCGCCGCAGTCAGGCGACGAGTGTCGGGAGCCCAAAGGTGCGGATTCACGGCGTAGGTGACCTGCTGACCCAGATCGCACGCTGTTGTGTGCCGGCGGTGGGCGATCCCTGCATCGGTTTCATCACCCGCGGTCGCGGGGTCACCGTGCATCGGCGAGACTGCCCGAACATCCTGCGCCTCGACGAGAGCAAGCGTGATCGCCTGATCGAGGTGCACTGGGGCGCCGACGAAGAGACCGGGCAGCTGCCGGCGACGATCAGCGTGCACGCCTACGACCGCACCGGCCTGCTGCGTGACATCACCACGGTGCTCGGCAACGAGGGCGTCAACGTCGTCTCGATCAACAGCAACTCGGACAAGCACACCCATACCGCGACGATCGGCATTCGCGTCGAGGCGTCGGGCATCGAGCAGCTGAGTCGGGTGATGGCGCGCATCGGCGCGCTGACCAACGTCCTCGAGGTGGCGAGGGTCAGTTGAGACGGAAGGGATCCTTAGCGCGATCCTGATGCCCCAATCCAGGCCAGCCGTTACACTTCCCATGCCACCGGTAAGGTCCGGAGGTCAACAATGGAGACGCGACGTGAAATTCATCGCCTACGACATCAACCCGGTGACCACGGAAGAGGAGATCACCGAGTTCCTGGAGCCGCTGGGTACCGTGCTCGGGGTCGAGATCATCCGTGAAGGCAATGCCGAGAAACCCGCCGCGATCGTCGAGATGGATGTCACGCCGGGTGAGGCGACGGCCATCGCGGAACGCTTCAACCACCGTGTTTCCCAGCGAGGTAACACCGTACGGGTCCACGTGCTGCCCGATCGCTCCTAGACCGTGGCGCAGGCTGGTCAATTGAGTGCCATTCTGAAAGTCGTGCGGGACACTGCAAATGCTTCGGGTATCCCTGCATGGCGACCAGTACTGCAGGCCGTCTTCATATTGCTGTTGGCGGCCGCCTGCAGTTCCACGCCCCCACCGCCGCGCAAGACCTACGACGTCAGCATCGATTTCCTCAAGCTCGCACAGGGCCAGTGCATGGCCGTGTCGAGCTTCACCAACCGTTACGATGAGCCGCTCCGTATCAGTGGCGACATCCGCCTGCTTGGCCGGGACGGCAAGCTGATCGGCAACGTACCGCTGATCACCGAGACCCTCGCACCGGGCGAGAAAGCGAGCCGCGATCATTCCCTGATGCAGATTCTCTCCGATGCCGACATGGCGCGCTGTCGCTCGATCCAGAGCTACCAGGTCAAGGTTTCGTTATGCCGCACGAAAGACGGGCGTTACCTTGGCGGGGCGAGTTGCATAGGGGAGCGCAGGGGCTCGGTGACCTGGTAACCGCAGGTTGATCGACTTGTTGGTGTTTCTGGCGAGTTGGCGCCCCGGTCAGGATTCGAACCTGAGACCTTCCCCTTAGGAGGGGGACGCTC
>CBDTVS010000229.1:0-3892 GCA_965364245.1 uncultured Gammaproteobacteria bacterium
CGCTGAGCGGGGCTCGGTTTTGTCATCCCTCCCGCAGCGCGTCGCGCGCCGCAGGCGGCACTCCTGTGTGCTGTAGCAGCGGCTCCCAGGCCGCGAAATTATTCGCCTGCGGCCCTTTTTCACGCCAACTGGCGTAGAATCCGCACTCCGTTCCCGTCCGGCATACCAAGGCTCCTGCCGCCCCGGGTACCCATTCAGACCCAGGCCCGGTGATGTCCGACACTTCCCTTCCCCCGTTCGCCGATTTCGGCCTCGCGCCGGCCGTGTTGCAGGCCGTGATCGAGGTCGGCTACGAAACCCCGTCGCCGATCCAGGCCGAGGCGATCCCGCCGTTGCTGGCCGGTCGCGACCTGCTCGGCCAGGCGCAGACCGGCACCGGCAAGACCGCGGCGTTCGCGTTACCGTTGCTCAGCCGTCTCGACCTCGCCGTTCGCGCGCCCCAGATGCTGGTGCTGACCCCGACGCGTGAACTGGCGATCCAGGTCGCCGAGGCGCTGCAGACCTACGCGCGCCACCTGAAGGGATTCCACGTGCTGCCGATCTACGGCGGCCAGGCGATCGGCCTGCAGTTGCGTCAGCTCGAGCGCGGTGCGCACGTGATCGTCGGCACCCCGGGCCGGGTCATCGATCACCTCAAGCGCCGCACGCTGCGACTCGACCGACTCGCCAGCGTGGTGCTCGACGAGGCCGACGAGATGCTGCGCATGGGCTTCATCGACGACGTCGAGGAGATCCTCGAGGCCACGCCGGACAAGCGCCAGGTGGCGCTCTTCTCGGCGACCATGCCGCCGGCGATCGCACGGGTGGCGAACAAGCATCTCAACGACCCGGTCGAGATCCGCATCGCGTCGAAGACCGCCACGGTCGCGACCGTCGAGCAGCGTTTCTGGCCGGTCAGCGGGCTGCACAAGCTCGATGCCCTGACCCGCATCCTCGAGGTCGAGGCGTTCGACGGCATGCTGATCTTCGTGCGCACCAAGCAGGCGACCGAGGAACTCGCCACGCGGCTCGAGGCGCGCGGTTACGCGGCCACCGCGCTGAACGGTGACATGCCGCAGCCACTGCGCGAACGCACCGTCGAGCGCCTGCGCAGCGGGGCTCTCGACATCGTGGTGGCCACCGACGTCGCCGCGCGCGGCCTCGACGTCGAGCGCATCACCCACGTGATCAACTACGACATCCCGTACGACCCCGAGGCCTACGTGCACCGCATCGGCCGCACCGGCCGCGCCGGGCGCACCGGTCAGGCGATCCTGTTCGTCGCCCCGCGTGAGCGGCGCATGCTGCGCATCATCGAGCAGGCGACGCGCCAGCAGATCACGCCGATGCGCCTGCCGACCCGCGAAGACGTGACCGACCGGCGCGTGGCGCGCTTCAAGACGCTGCTCGACGAGACCCTCGAGGGACAGGATCTCGATTTCTTCCGCAAGGTGGTCGAGGGCTACCGCGAGGAGCGTGGCGCCGACATCGAGGTGGTCGCTGCCGCGCTGGCGTTCCTGGTGCAGCGCGAGCGGCCGCTCGCGCCCCCGGCGGATGCGCACCCGACCGAGCGCGGCGCGCGTCCCGAGCGCCCCCCACGGACCGAGCGCGGCGAGCGCCCCGAGCGCCCCGAGCGTGCCGAGCGGCCCCCACGGCCCGAACGTGCGCCACGCGACCGGGATGCGCCTCCCGGCGACCGTCCGGAGCGGCGACCCGCGCGTGAGGGCGGCCGGACGCAGGCCGAACCCGGCTGGGTGCGCTATCGCATCGAGGTCGGTCGCGACCACGGGGTGCAGCCGAAGAACATCGTCGGTGCCATCGCCAACGAGGCCGAACTCGACAGCCGCAACATCGGCGGGATCAGTCTCTACGACAGCTACAGCACCGTCGAGCTGCCGGAGGGGATGCCCAAGGAGGTGTTCAGGCACCTGCAGTCGGTCTGGGTCTGCGGGCGCCAGCTGCTGATCAGCATCGACGGGCGCCCGGAGACGGCGGCCGCGCGCGGCAAGGTCAAGACGATGCCCGGGAAGGGCAAGAAGCCACGCCTGGCCATCGGCAAGGGCAAGGCGGGTGAGCGCAAGGCGCCGCGGAAGAGCGCCCCGGCGGACAAGGCGAAGCGCCGGCCGAAGTGATCCCGGCAGGGACCGGTGTTTCAGTCCTCGCCGAAGTAGGTCCGCTTGACGTACGCGGCGAGCAGCTCGAACTCGTTCTCGACCCGCTCGAGCACGCGCGCTTCGGCGCCGCACCCCTCACACTGCCACAGCGTCTCTTCGCGCCCCGAGGGGCGGGTCATGCCTATCGGCTTGTGGTAGGTGGCGGTGCCGCAGGTGCTGCAGATGCCCGGGCGGAAGAAGTTGACGTCCTTGTGCTGGTAGGTCGGCATCCCATGCCCCTCGCGGTTCGCTTCCGGTCGAGTCTAGTCCAGCTGCGCGCCAGCTGCTGCCAATTCAGTGTGGCTGCCGTGCCCGCGCTGCAGTGGCTAGAATGCGCCCTCGCCACCCCGACCCGGATCCCCTCATGAGCGATACCCAGCCGACGCCCGCCGACTACCGCTACTTCCAGCCGATCACCACACGCTGGATGGACAACGACCTCTACGGTCACGTCAACAACGTCACCTACTACAGCTACTTCGACACCGTCGCCAACCACTTCCTGATCCACGAGGGCGGTCTCGACATCGTCAATGCGCAGGTGATCGGGGTGGTGGTCAGCTCCAGCTGCCAGTACCGCAAGTCGGTCGCCTACCCACAGCGCCTCGATGCCGGACTGCGCACCGACCGCCTCGGCAACAGCTCGGTCACCTACGGCATCGCGATCTTCGCCGAGGGTGAGGAGGAGGTGAGCGCGTTCGGCCAGTTCGTGCACGTGTTCGTCGATCGGGAGAGCAACAAGCCGGTAGCGATTCCGGCGCGTATTCGCCAGGCGCTGGAGCAGATCGCGGTCAGCGCACGCTGAGCACCCTCTGCCGGGCCGGCGCGCCATCGCCGGGCCTGAGTGGCCCACCCGTCGGTAAATTGTTGACTACACTCGTAGGTTATGACGCGAGCGGTTCGGTTGACGTGAGCGTCAACTGGCCGGTGACGCGAGCGTAAGTTGCTATTTACGCTTGCGAAAAATCAACCCGACTTATAGTCTTCATAAAAATTTCTGACTTGAAAGCCGCTGCGGTCGCGGGTTTAATTTTGCGCCGCACTATTCCCGATGGGATAGGCTCGATGCGTACTGAACCTGCCGGAATCCGCTCCGGCAGGCGGTGAAACAGAGGAGTTGGCCATGCTGATCGGCATCCCGAAAGAGATCGAGGAGGGCGAGCGCCGGGTCGCACTGACCCCGGAGTCCGCCCGTCACCTGATCGAGCTCGGCTTCGATCTCGAGATCGAGCGGGGCGCCGGTGCGGCGGCCAACTTCGAAGACGAGGAGTACGAGAAGTCCGGCGTGACGCTGGTCGACGACCCGCGCCACCTGTGGCGCACGGCGGACATCATCATGAAGGTCCGTCCGCCGCAGCCGCACCCCGAGCTCGGCTTCAACGGCATCGAGCTGCTCCAGCCGGGCCAGACGCTGGTCAGCACCATCTACCCGAAACAGAACCCGCGCATGCTCGAGCGCCTCGCCGAGCGCGGCGTGTCGGCGATCGCGCTCGACGCGGTGCCGCGCATCTCGCGCGCGCAGAAGATGGACGCGCTGAGCTCGATGGCCAACATCGCCGGTTACCGCGCGGTGGTCGAGGCGGCACAGCACTTCGGGCGCTTCTTCACCGGCCAGGTGACCGCCGCCGGGCGCATCCCGCCGGCCAAGGTGCTGGTGATCGGCGCCGGCGTCGCCGGGCTCGCCGCGATCGGCGCGGCCAAGAGCATGGGCGCGATTGTGCGCGCCTTCGACACCCGCCCCGAGGTCAAGGAGCAGGTCG
>CBDTVS010000230.1:0-3887 GCA_965364245.1 uncultured Gammaproteobacteria bacterium
CACCAGCGCAGCGCGTTGCCCGCCTCCTTCATGTCGGTGACCACCGGCGCGAGCAGGTGGCCGATGCCGTCGTAGACCGACAGCTCGAGCATCTTCGGGTCGATCATGATCAGCCGCACGTGCTCGGGCGACTGCTTGTAGAGCAGGCTCAGGATCAGCGCGTTGAGTGCCACCGACTTGCCCGAGCCGGTGGTGCCGGCGACCAGCAGGTGCGGCATCTTCGACAGCTCGGCGACGAACGGGTTGCCGCTGATGTCCTTGCCGAGCGCCAGCGTCAGCGGGCCGCCGGCCTTGTCGAAGGTCTTGGAGTTCAGGATCTCGCTCAGCACCACGGTCTCGCGGTGCTCGTTGGGGATCTCGAGGCCGATCACCGGCTTGCCCGGGATCACCTCGACGATGCGCACGCTGATCACCGACAGCGCGCGCGCCAGGTCCTTGGCCAGGTTGGTGATCTTGCTGACCTTGGTGCCGGCGGCGAGGCTCAGTTCGAAGCGGGTGATGACCGGGCCGGGATGCACCGCGTCGACCTCGACCTCGATGCCAAAATCACGCAGTTTCAGCTCGACCTGGCGCGACATCGCCTCGAGTGTCTCGGCGGTGTAGCCACCCTGCGCAGGCGGCGGGCCGTTCAGCAGCGCCAGCGGTGGCAGCGATTCGCCCTCGGCCTGGAACAGCGGCACCTGTTTCTCGCGCTCGACGCGCTCGCTCGGCTCGATCTTCTTGACCACCGGCTCGATGCGGGTCGGCTTGCGCTTGCTGCGCTTCTTCGTCTCCGCCTTGGTGACCTTCTCGCGGTCGCGCCGCGCGCGGCGTCCAGCAAGGCTCTCGCGCAGGGCCTCCATGCGGCCACGCAGCCAGGCGAGGAGTTCCAGCGTGCGGCGCCCGGTCTGTTCCATCAGGTTGAGCCAGGAGAGGCCGGTAGCCAGCGTCACGCCGGTCAGGAACAGCGCGAGCAGGAACAGCGTCGCGCCGAAGAAGCTGAATGCACCGACCAGCGCTCCTCCGATCACGTCGCCGAGCACACCGCCGGCGTTCAGTGGCATCGCCAGGGTCGGGTGCTCGAAGTGCAGGCGCGCGAGGCTGCTGCCAGCAGCCATGGTGACCACGAATCCGGCCAGGCGCAGGCCCAGGTGCGGCCAGTCGATTCCGCCGTCGGGCAGCGTGCGCCGGGTCGCCAGCCAGCCGCCGTAGGCGACCAGCACCGGGAACAGGAAGGCCATGTAACCGAACAGGTAGAGCGCGATGTCGGCGAACCAGGCGCCGGCCACGCCCCCGGTGTTGCGCACCTCTCCGGTCGGCCCGCTGTAGGACCAGCCGGGATCGCCGGGGTGGTAGGTCAGCAGCGCGATCAGCAGGTAGAACGCCAGCGCGCCGACGATGAACAGCGTGCCCTCGCGCGCCGCGCGCGACAGGTGCCGCGTGAAGCTGCTGCCCTGGGCCTGCTTTTGACTCGCCTGACTCACCAATCTTCTGGACCTGGTCGTGGCATGCCGGCGGCGGCACTTAGGCAGTGCGTCACTTTACCGGTCTGGGGCCATTGCGTAGTATCTGCAGCCTTTCGGACAGCCACTCCGGCACCGTTTTGGCACTTGCGGAACGACGCCTCGACGGGCCGGAAAATCAGGAAACGATTATACACATGAGCGACGTCAAGCATTGCCGCCTGCTGATCCTTGGATCGGGTCCCGCGGGCTATACCGCCGCCGTCTACGCGGCCCGCGCCAACCTCGAGCCGGTGCTGCTGACCGGCCTGGAACAGGGTGGCCAGCTCACCACCACCACCGACGTCGACAACTGGCCGGGTGGCAAGGAGGGGCTTCAGGGGCCCGAGATGATGGAGGAGATGCGCCAGCACGCCGAGCGCTTCGACACCGAGATCGTCTTCGACCACGTGCATAGCGTGGACTTTTCGCAGCGCCCGCTGCGCCTGAGCGGTGACGCCGGCGAGTACAGCTGCGACGCGCTGATCGTCGCCACCGGCGCCTCGGCGCGCTACCTCGGACTCGATTCCGAGCAGGCGTTCCGCGGCAAGGGGGTCTCCGCCTGCGCCACCTGCGACGGGTTCTTCTACCGCGGTCGCCAGGTCGCCGTCGTCGGCGGCGGCAACACTGCCGTCGAGGAGGCGCTCTACCTGTCGAACATCGCCGAGAAGGTGACCCTGGTCCACCGTCGCGACAGCTTCCGCGCCGAGAAGATCCTGATCGGCCAGCTGATGGACAAGGTCGAGAACGGCAACGTCGAGCTCGCCCTGGACGCGACCGTCGACGAGGTGCTCGGCGACGACGCCGGCGTCACCGGCGTGCGGCTGCGCAGCACCACGGACGACACGACCCGCGATATCGACGTGCACGGCCTGTTCATCGCCATCGGCCACACGCCCAACACCGGCATCTTCGCGGGTCAGCTCGAGATGGACGGGGGCTACATCCGCGTCAAATCGGGCCGCGAGGGCAACGCGACGGCCACCAGCGTGGACGGGGTGTTCGCCGCCGGCGACGTCGCCGACCACATCTACCGCCAGGCGATCACCTCGGCCGGCAGCGGCTGCATGGCCGCGCTCGACGCCGAGAAATACCTCGACGCGCTGGCCCAGCAGGGCAAATAGTCCGGATCCAGCTGCAGGTCGGGCTTCAGCCCGACCGGAGTGGACGGCTCATCATGGCTGTCGGGTTGAAGCCCGACCTGCGGGCCTCTCCTGGCAACCACCCTACCCCTCGATCAGCACCGGCGTGCCCACCGGCACGCGGTCGAAAAGCTCGATCACGTCGGCGTTGGCCATCCGGATGCAACCATGTGAGCCGGGCACCCCGAGCGCGACGTCGTCTGGCGTGCCGTGGATGTAGATGTAGCGGCGCATGGTGTCGACATCACCGAGCCGGTTGCGGCCCGGCTCGCAGCCGCTGAGCCACAGAATCCGGGTCAGGATCCAGTCGCGTTTCGGCTCGCGCTCGCGCATGCCCTCCGCGTAGATCTCCCCTGTCGGCCGCCGACCGACGAAGACCGTGCCCGCCGGACAGCCGTCGCCTATTCGCGCCCGGATCAAATGCCGACCGCGTGGCGTGCGCATGCTGCCATTGGCCTCGCCCGCCCCGTTCGCGGCCGTCGAAACCGGATACTCGGCCAGCACGGCATCGCCATCGAGCAACCACAATCGCTGCTGCGACAGGCTCACGCGGATGGCCAGAGTGTCCTGGCAGTCGGTCGAGATGGCCGAGGGCATAAAATTTCGTTATATTCGTCTCACAACAGGTTATCCGGGTGGCCCGGCACAGCGTGCCCCGCACGGGACAGATGGGGTTCGCGGACCACCACAGGGTAACGGAAAACGGCGTAAGACCATGATCCTCAACACCAGTATACGCAGCTTCCTGCATGCGGCGCGTCACCTGAGCTTCTCGGTGGCGGCGCGCAAGACCTACATCTCGCAGCCGGCCGTCTCGGCGCGCATCAAGCGCCTCGAGGAGTATTTCGACGTCGAGCTCTTCGAACGCACCCCCGCCGGGCTCCGACTGACCGGTGCCGGCAAGATCTTCTTCGACTATGCCCAGCGCCTCGAACAACTCGTCGCCGAGGCCGAGCGCGCGGTCAAGGACATCTCCGAGGGTGACGACGTCCACCTCTACATCGGCGCCAACCGCTCGGCCACCTCGGTGATGCTGCCCGATCTCCTGAGCCACTTCAGCCAGGCCTGCCCCGACGTGCGCGTGCGCACCGAGCTGCAGTCGCCCGAGCAGTTGCTCGAGCGCCTTTCCTACGGTTTCCTCGATGCCGTGATCGTCGAGCAGGCGGTCGACGAGGAGCGCTTCCACGTCACCCCGCTGATCCGGGACGAGGTGGTGGTCATCTGCCTGCCCGATCACCCTCTGGCCAAGGCGGGCAAGATCAGC
>CBDTVS010000231.1:0-3885 GCA_965364245.1 uncultured Gammaproteobacteria bacterium
GCCGAGCAGCCAGAACAGGGTCGTGTCGAAGTACACGTCAGTCCGGCACCGACGGGCCTGCGGCGACCAGTTCGCGCAACAGTGCCGTGGCGAAGCTGCCGGCCGGCAGTGCGAAATCGAGCTCCAGCACGTCGTCGACGAGCGACCAGGCGAGCCCCGTCGCGCGCGCGCGCAGCGCGCGCCGGTCGGCCTGCATGCCGCCGCGCTCGAGTCCGTCCTGCCACGTGGCGAACGGCGCCAGGCAGGTGCGTTCGAAGACGCCCGCCGCGCACTCTCCTAGATCACCGCCGCGGCCCCACAGCGGCCCGCTAGGATGCTCCTCCAGCGCCGCGAGGCGCGCCGGCAGCGCGGCGTCACCGCTTTCGGCGATGAAGAAGCTGCGTCGTCCGTCGAGTACCAGCGGCTCGCCGTCGCGGGCCTGCTGCCAGCTCCGGTCGTCGATCCGGGCCACCACCACGGCATTGAACAGCAGCGAGCGTGCCGCCGACAGGTAGAGTCCTCGCTTCTCGCGCCCGACGCGTCCGGCCGTGCCGTCGAACAGGCGCTGTGCCGCGACCAGGTTGCCGCCGTCGCGGCCGAAGCGCTGCGGCCCGAACAGGTTCGGGAGGCCGTTGCGGGCCAGCAGGTCGAGTCGCCCCGCGAGCGCCTCGGGATCGCCGTTGACGTCGCGGACGCGCAGCCGGAAACGGTTGCCGGTCAGCGCGCCCCGACGCAGCTTGCGCTGATGGCGCACCGCCTCGAGCACCCGCACCTCCGGGGCGTCCAGCGCGCTCCAGTCCGGCTCGGACCGGCCGGCGAGGCCGACGCTGAACCACTGGCGGGTCACGGCATGGCGATCCTTGAGGCCGGCGAAGCCGACATCGCGGCGCGGCACCCCGGCCAGCTCGGCGAGGCGGGCGGCAACCCACGGCGTGTTGGCGCCGCGCTTCTCGACGTGCAGCATGACGTGCTCGCCGGTTCCGCCGGGCGCGAAGCCGAGCTGTTCGTCGACGACGAAATCCTCCGGGGTGGCGCGCAGCGTGCCCCGCAGCGGCGGGTCGCCGAAGGCGAAGAGGCGGGGCTGGCCGTCCGGCGCGAGGCCTGGCCAGGTGGCTTCGGTCACCGGCTCACTCTTCGAGCAGCACCACGGCGAACGCGGCGATCCCCTCGCCGCGACCGGTGAAGCCCATGCGCTCGGTGGTGGTCGCCTTGAGGTTGAGTCGCGCAGCGGGCATGCCCAGATCCGCGGCGAGCCGGCTACGCATCGCGTCGACGTGCGGGGCGAGTCGCGGCTGCTGCGCGACCACGGTCAGGTCGACCGACACCACCTCGAGGCGTGCCGCGACGAGCTGTTCGCGCACGCGGCGCAGCAACAGCCGGCTGTCGATGCCGGCGAAGGCCGGATCGTCGTCCGGGAAGTGGCGGCCGATGTCACCGAGGCCGGCCGCGCCTAGCAGCGCGTCGCACAGGGCGTGGATCACCACGTCGCCATCGGAGTGCGCCTCGAGCCCCTGGTCGTGCGGCACCGTCACGCCGCCGAGCACCAGCGGACGACCCGGCGTGAAACGGTGGGCATCGAAGCCGTGGCCTATGCGCATGCACCCTCCTCGCGGCCCAGGTACCAGGCGGCCAGCTCGAGCTCCTCGGGACGCGTGATCTTGAGGTTGTCGGCGTGGCCCTCGACCACGCGCACGGCGTGCCCGGCACGCTCCATCGCCATCGCCTCGTCGGTCACCTCGGGGTGGGCGGCGAGCGCGTCGCGCAGCAGGCCGAGGCGGAACATCTGCGGGGTCTGGGCGTGCCACAGCGCCTCGCGCGACACGGTCTCGCTGACCTGACCGTCGACGACGCGCTTGAGGGTGTCGCGCACCGGCACCGCCAGCAGGCCCCCGGTCGGGTGATCGGCAAGTTCCGCGAGCAGGCGGTCGAGGTCCGCGCGCCGCAGGCAGGGGCGCGCGGCATCGTGGACCAGCACCCAGTCGTGGTCCGTGGCGCGTCCGGCGAGCGCGGCCAGCCCGTTGCGTACCGAGTCGGCACGCTCGGCGCCGCCGTCGGCGACGTCCACCGCCGCGCGCAGCGACGCATCGAGCGTGGCCCAGTCGGGATCGCCCGGCGCGAGGGCCACGACGATGCCGGCCACGGCGGGGTGGCCGACGAAACAGCGCAGCGTGTGTGCCAGCACCGGCGTGCCGGCCAGTTCGAGGTACTGCTTGGGGCGCGAGGCGCCCATCCGCGTGCCGCGCCCGGCAGCCGGGATCACCACCCAGTGGCGCAGCGCCGGCGATTTCACCGTGGCGCCTCTTCGGGCGGCGGGGGCGACTCCTCGACCAGCTGGTAGAAGGTCTCGCCACGCACCACCATGCCGAGCTCGCTGCGCGCGCGCTCCTCGATCGCCGCGAGCCCCTGGCGCAGATCGGTCACCTCGGCCTCGAGCGCGGCGTTGCGCTCGCGAAGCTCGGCGTTCTCCTGCTGCTGGGTGGCGATCTCCTGGCGCAGCTTGCGCACCTCGAGCAGGCCGCCGTCGCCGAACCAGAGCTTGAACTGCAGCACCACCAGCAGCACCAGCAGCACCGCGATCAGTGCGCGCATGGGTGCGTTCCCGGTGCGTGCAGCGACCGCGCCTCAGCCGGTGAGCTGCGGGAAGGCCGCACGCCCGGCGTAGCTCGCCGCGTCGCCGAGCTCCTCCTCGATGCGCAGCAGCTGGTTGTACTTGGCGACGCGATCGGTGCGCGACAGCGAGCCGGTCTTGATCTGGGTCGCGCTGCTGGCGACGCTGAGGTCGGCGAGCGTGGTGTCCTCGGTCTCGCCGGAGCGGTGCGAGATCACCGAGGTGTAACCGGCGGCGGTCGCCATGCGGATCGCCTCGAGGGTCTCGCTGAGCGTGCCGATCTGGTTGAGCTTGATCAGGATCGAGTTGGCGATGCCCTTGTCGATCCCCTCGCGCAGGATCGCCGGGTTGGTGACGAACAGGTCGTCGCCGACCAGCTGCACGCGGTCGCCGAGGCGTTCGGTCAGCAGCTTCCAGCCGTCCCAGTCGCCCTCGTCCATGCCGTCCTCGATCGACAGGATCGGGTAGCGGTCGCACAGGTCGGCGAGGTAGTCGACGAAGCCGGCGGCATCGAGGTTGCGTCCCTCGGAGGCGAGGTCGTAGCGGCTGTCGCGGTAGAACTCGGAACTGGCCACGTCGAGACCCAGCCAGATCTGCTCGCCGAGGGTGTAGCCGGCGTGCTCGATCGCCTCGATGATCACCTCGAGCGCCGCCTCGTTCGACGGCAGGTCGGGGGCGAAGCCGCCCTCGTCGCCCACGGCCGTGTTCAGGCCGCGCTTCTGCAGCACCTTGCGCAGGGCGTGGAACACCTCGGCGCCGTAGCGCACCGCCTCGCCGAGGCTCGGCGCGCCGGCGGGTCGGTGCACGTCTCCGTCGAGATCGGAAGGATCATGAACTCCTGGATGTCGACGTTGTTGTCCGCGTGCGCGCCGCCGTTGATGATGTTCATCATCGGCACCGGCAGCTGGAACGGGCCGTCGCCGCCGAGGTGGCGGTAGAGCCCCCTGCCGCCCGCCGCCGCCTGGGCGTGCGCCGCGCCCAGCGACACCGCGAGGATCGCGTTGGCGCCGAGGCGGCCCTTGTTCGCCGAGCCGTCGATCTCGATCAGGCGCGCGTCGAGCGCTGTCTGGTCGGCGAAGGCCTGCCCGGCCAGGGCCGCGCGCAGCTCGCCGTTGACGTTGGCGACGGCGTTGCGCACGCCCTTGCCGAGGTAGCGGGCGGCATCGCCGTCGCGCAGCTCGACCGCCTCGCGGGTGCCGGTGGAGGCGCCCGAGGGCACCGCCGCGCGGCCGCGCGAGCCGTCGGCGAGCACCACGTCGGCCTCGACGGTCGGGTTGCCGCGCGAGTCGAGGATCTCG
>CBDTVS010000232.1:0-3863 GCA_965364245.1 uncultured Gammaproteobacteria bacterium
GCATCGCGCTGATTGGCTGTTTCAGCCTGATCAGGTCGGCCAGCACCCTGCTGCTTTCCTCGAGCAGGACGTTCTCTTCGGGTGAGCTCGTGTCCCCGGCCGCTTCTTGCTGCGGTTGTTCCTGCTCATTGGGCAACGTCTCGAGCAGCGCCTCCCCGCGTGCTTGGCGCCGTTGGTTCTCGAGGTTCAACTCGAACTGGCGCGCGGCTACCTGCTCGCTGCGTCGTCGCTGCTCGTTGAGTGACAGCGCCACACGCTGATTGAGGTCGCGCTGACGCGCGATCCGTTCGTTGAGGATGGTGAACTCGATGTCCCGGGCGCTGCGCGCGAGATGACGCTGCTGCAGGCGGCCGATGTAAGGTGCAAGGTCCTGGTAGGCATCATAGTCGGCCGGGGCGATGGTGTCCCATGGCAGGGGGCCGTCCAGGGCGCTTTCGCCGGTCTCGTTGGCGTCGATCAGTTCCGGAAAACTGATGTGCGGAATCACACCCTCGTGCTGGGTGCTGGCACCCGAGACGCGGTAGAACTTCGCCATGGTTAGCTTGAGACGACCGTGGTCGAGTGACTTGAGCGTCTGCACGGTGCCCTTGCCGAAGGTGCGTCCACCGAGGATCAGGCCGCGGTTGTAGTCCTTGATGGCGCCGGCGAAGATCTCCGACGCGGAGGCGCTGTGGCGGTTGACCAGCACCGCCATCGGTCCATCGTAGGCGAACGCCGAGTCGGGGTCGCGCATCACCGCAATCCGCCCATGAGCGTTGCGGATCTGCACCGTGGGACCGCCGCGGATGAACAGGCCGGTCAGGGCGTTGGCCTCCTCGAGCGAGCCGCCGCCGTTGTTGCGCAGGTCGATGAGCACGCCGTCGACGCCCTCTGCGCCGAACTCGTGGAGGATGCGGGTCACGTCGCGCGTGGTGTTCACATAGAAGGTCGGCAAGCGGATCACGCCGATGCGGAACCGTTCGCCCTCGTGGTCCAGATCGAGGATGCGCGAGCTGGCCGCCTGATCCTCGAGGCGCACGGTGTCGCGCCGCAGCATCACGACCCGGGTCATGTGGTCGTCGACCGCGTCCGCGGGGATGATCTCGAGCCGGACCGTGGTGTCCTTGGGGCCACGGATCAGGCGCACCACTTCGTCGAGGCGCCAGCCGACGATGTCCACCAGTTCGCCGTCCTCGCCCTGGCCGACCGAGACGATGCGGTCCGACGGTTTGAGTTGCTTGGACAGGAACGCGGGACCGCCGGGGATGACGCGCACCACCTTGGTGTACTCGTTGTCGAGCTGCAGCGCCGCCCCGATGCCCTCGAGCGAGAGGTTCATGTCGATCGAGAAATCCTCGGAACGACGCGGCGACATGTAGGCGGTGTGCGGGTCGAAGTTGTAGGCCAGCGCATTGATGAAGGCCTGGAAGGCGTCCTCGCTGCGGCTCTGCGTCAGGCGCTTGAGTTGGCTCTGGTAGCGACGCGTCAGCAAAGCGACGATCTCGTCGTCGGGCTTGTCGGTGAGTCGCAGGCCGAGGACGGCGTTCTGCAGGCGCGCCAGCCAGAGCGTCTCCTGCGCGGCACGGTTGACCGGCCAGGCCGCCTCGCTGCGATCGATCTCGACGGTGGCCTGGCCAGAGAAGTCCATGTCGGCGAGGCCTGCCTCGAGACGGTTGATCATGAATGCCAGTTGTTCGGCGAGTCGCTGCTGGAAGCGGTTGTAGATCGCGAATGCCTGTTGCAGCTCTCCATCCCTGAGCATGTCGTCGAGGCGCAAGCGATAGGCCTCGAAGGCTTCGACGTCTTCGGTCGTGAAGTAGATGCGGCCCGGGTCGAGCACCTCGAGGTAACGATCGAAAGCGCGACTCGACAGCGTGTCGTCGAGAGGCATCTTCCGGTAGTGGCCGCGCGTCAGGCGCTTGATGACGTCGAGCGCGGTCTCGGCGTGAACCCCTTCGGGCGCCAGGGAGTGGACGTATTGTTCCGGGGTGACGCGCGCCCATGCCTCGACTCCGCCGAGGGCGAGCAGCAGGAACAGGATGGCGAGCGTGGAGTTGATGCGCATGAGCGAACCGGTCGCGGAGCGGATTGTCGCCCGACGAGGTAGTGACCGGACTGCGTCACGGAAGTTCACGGAACCGAGTATAACCCACTGCCGGGCTCGGGTATGCCTGTCGCCCGCCGGGGTTGGGTTGGCTATGATCTGCGGCCTTGATCGCCCACCGGGGAGACCTCCCGATGCGTGTTCACCTGCAGATGCTCGGGTGCCGTCTCAACGAAGCGGAACTGCAGGGGTGGGCGCGTGACCTGGTGGCCGCCGGTCACGAGATCGCGCCGCACCCTGACGAGGCCGACCTCGTGGTGCTCAATACCTGTGCCGTCACCGCCGAGGCGGCCCGCAAGTCGCGCCAGCAGATTCGCCGGGCGCGGCGCCGCAACCCGACGGCGCGCGTGGTGGTGACCGGCTGTTACGGCACGCTGGAGCGAAACGAGGTGCAGTCGCAACTCGGCGTCGACCAGGTGATCGACAACCGCGACAAGGCCCTCCTGGTGCAACTCGTCGACCCCACCTCTGTGCGGGTTTCGCGGCCGATCGCGGTACCCGCGCCGCAGCTGGGCAGGGCGCGTGAGCGTGCCTTCGTCAAGGTCCAGGACGGGTGCCGCTACAGTTGCGCCTACTGCATCGTCACCGTGGCGCGCGGCGACGAGGTGAGCCGGCCCGTCGACCAGATCGTCACCGAGGTGACAAGGCTGCATGCTGGCGGTATCAACGAGGTGGTGTTGACCGGGGTGCACGTCGGCGGCTACGGCAGCGACATCGGCGAGACCCTTGCCGGGCTGGTCGGGGCGCTACTCGCGCAGACCGAGGTGCCACGCCTGCGTCTCGCCTCCGTCGAGCCGTGGGCGGTCGACGATGCGCTGCTCGGGTGTTTCGCCGACCGGCGCCTGATGCCGCACCTGCACCTGCCGCTGCAGAGCGGAGCGGATGCGGTGTTGAGGCGCATGGCGCGACGCTGCCGGCGTGACGGCTACCTGCGCCTGGTCGGGCGCGTGCGCGGCGCCGTACCGGGGATCAACCTGACGACCGATGTCATCGCCGGGTTTCCGGGAGAGACCGAGGCCGATTGGGCCGAGACGCTTCGGGTGGTCGAGGAGGTCGGTTTTGGCGACCTGCACGTCTTTCCATTCTCGCCACGGGCGGGCACCCGGGCTGCAGTACTGCCTGACCCGGTGCCAGAGATCATGGGGCAGGCAAGAGCGCAGCAGTTGATCGAGCTCGGGGCCGCGATGCGGTCGCGTCACCTTGCGGCCCAGGTGGGTCGCGTTGTCGAGGTGTTGCTGGAGGGCCACGGCGGCCAGGCCGCGGCAGCCGGCTACACGCCGGAGTACCAGCGGGTCGTTCTCAACGAACCGCTCGACCCCGCCTGGCGTGGGCGGATCGCGCCGGTGCGCCTGGCCGGCGTCGATCACGATGGCCAGGCGCTCGAGGGGGTGGCATGCATCTGAAGCGCATCCGTACAGGGAGAGATTGAGAAGGATGATCAACGACTTGCGTCGTGCGCTGGCCGACCTGCTGACGCCGCGTTTCCTGCTGCTGTCGCTGCTGCCGTTGCTGGTAGTCGTGCCGCTGGTGATCCTGGCGCTGGCATCGCTGGGTGGCGGCATGGCCGACGTCTGGCAGGGCGAGGGGGCGGACGGCAACTGGCTTGCCGACTGGGTCGCGACCTGGCCATGGGTCGGTGGCGCCGCAGAGTTTGCCTGGGTGCGGGGGCTGCTGGGCCTCGTTGGGGCGGTCGCTGGTTGGTTGCTGGTGGTGCTTGGCGCGCTGTTCGTCGCGGTGGCCGTCGTTGGCCTGCTGACGCCGTACATCGTCGCCGAGGTGC
>CBDTVS010000233.1:0-3861 GCA_965364245.1 uncultured Gammaproteobacteria bacterium
CGCTCCGGCGACGTCTATGTGGTCTTCGCGCCGCACACCTTCATCAACGACTTCGACGGCCTGACGGTCGCCGCGACCCACGGCTCGCCGTGGCGCTACGACACCCACGTGCCGGTGATCTTCGCCGGGGCGGGAGTCAACCCGGGGCGTGTGCTGCGTACGGTGACGCCCTATGACATCGCACCGACCCTCGCGGCTCGACTTGGCATCAATCCCCCCTCAGGTGCCAGCGGAGAGCCCCTACCGGAACTGCTTCGTTAGGATCAAAACCACCACAGGTGGTCGCCCGGTGATCTGATGGCTTGATTCGACGCAATGTCAATGCGCTTTTGATTGCCTAGGCTGTTCGCCTTAGTAGACATAATTCACTGATTCGGAACCAAGGATGACGGCAATGAAACTTCGCTCCTTTTTCGTGCTCGCCAGTCTCGCAGTCAGCGGTGTCGCGCTCGCTGCCGGTGGTGGTGCCGCCAAGTCTGATCCCGCTGCGATGCGTGGCGAGCACTTCGATCCCAAGGGCAAGCTGCCCTCGACCTTCACGGTCGACAAGCAGGCGCAGCTGCGCAAATCACTGCCATTCGAAGACGAACGCGACTTCGAGGAGCAGAAAAAGGGCTTCATCGCCGCGCCCGATTACAAATACATCAAGGCCGAGGCGGGGCACATCGCATGGGACATGGGCAGCTACGAGTGGCTGCTGAAGGGCAAGAATTTCGATTCCATCCACCCTTCGCTGCAGCGCCAGGCGATCCTGAACATGAACTACGGCCTCTACGAGGTGCTGCCAGATAGGATTTACCAGGTCCGTGGCTTCGATCTGGCCAACATCAGCTTCATCAAGTCCGACACCGGATGGATCGTTTTCGACCCGCTGACCGCGAAAGAGACGGCGGCCGCGGCGCTGAAGTTCATCAACGAGCAGCTCGGCGAGCGCCCGGTGGTCGCGGTGGTCTATTCCCATTCGCACGCCGACCACTTCGGTGGGGTGCGCGGCGTGGTCGACGAGGCCGATGTCGTCAGCGGCAAGGTCAAGGTGATCGCGCCGGTTGGTTTCATGGATCACGCGGTGGCCGAGAACGTCTACGCCGGCAACGCGATGAACCGGAGAATGTTCTTCCAGTACGGCGTGTTGCTGCCGCGCAGCCCGTTCGGCCACGTCGACCAGTCGATCGGCAAGAACACCGCCGCGGGCAACCTCGGACTGATTCCGCCGAACGTCATCATCGAAGACGATGTTGAGGAGCTGACGGTCGATGGCGTGAAGATGGTATTCCAGAACACGCCTGGCACCGAGGCGCCAGCGGAGATGAACACCTACTTTCCGGACATGAAGGCGTTCTGGGCCGCGGAGAACATCACCGGCACCATCCACAACATCTACACGCTACGTGGTGCGCTGGTGCGTGATGCACTGGAGTGGTCGAAGCAGATTAACCACGCGCTCTACCTCTTCGGTAAGGAGGCCGAGGTGATGTTCGCGTCACACACCTGGCCGCGCTGGGGCAACGACCGTATCCAGGAGGTGATGCGAGCGCAGCGCGATACCTATGCACATCTCAACAACGGCGTGCTGCACCTGGCCAACCAGGGCGTGACCATCAATCAGATCCACAACGTCTATGAAGTTCCGAACAGCCTTCAGGACCAGTGGGCTGCACGCAGCTACCACGGCTCGGTCGAGCACAACAGCCGCGCGGTTGTGAACCGCTATCTCGGCTATTGGGATGGCAACCCGACCACGCTGATCCCGCTCTCACCGGAAGAGTCGGCGCCGCTCTACGTGCAGATGATGGGTGGCGCGGAGAAGATCATGGCGATGGGGCGGCTGCTGCACGGCATGGGCGAGTACCGCCATGCCCAGGAAATCCTCAACAAGCTGGTCTACGCCGAGCCGGGCAACCAGGAGGCCAAGGACCTGCTCGCGGACGTCTTCGAGCAGATCGGTTACCAGCAGGAGAGCCCAAGCGTACGCAACAGCTTCCTCGCCGCCGCCTACGAACTGCGCAACGGTATACCGACCGGCGCTTCGCCGAAGTCGAGCGGGCCGGACATGGTGCGCGCCATGTCAACCGGGCTCTGGCTCGATTTCCTAGGTATTCGCCTCGACAGCGGCAAGGCCGATGGCAAGGCATTCAAGATCAACCTGGTCACGCCGGACAACGGTGAGCAGTTCGTCGTCGAACTCAGCAATGCGACGCTGACCAACATCGAGGGGCACCAGGCCGATGATGCTGACCTGACCGTCACCATCAACCGCGAAGACCTGGTAATGACGATGATGGGCGCGGTCAGTTTCGATGAGCAGATCGACAAGGGCAAGGCGAAGCTCGACGGGAACCG
Organism: uncultured Gammaproteobacteria bacterium; assembly: GCA_965364245.1. Taxonomy (GTDB): domain Bacteria; phylum Pseudomonadota; class Gammaproteobacteria; order QNFN01; family QNFN01; genus QNFN01. The sequence goes on from CBDTVS010000233.1 coordinate 2,341, forward strand.
CCAGGTTTACGAGGATCTCAAGACCATGCTCGTCCAGTTCGATCTCGGTTTCGAGATCATGCCTGGTACTGGGGCGCAGGACCTGACGCCCGAGAAGAAGCCGTTCGAGCAGGATGAGCTCGCTGACACCTCCGGTGGCTGAGCGTGGACCGGGCCCATCCGTGGCTCTTCAAGGATCGTCGTGGGGTCGGTTGACCTGGATCGCGATTGCTGCACTGTTCTGGACCATGGTCGGTTGCGCGTCCAATCCTGCCGCCGTCGAGTCGACGACGGACGAGGCGGGGTTGATTGTTTGCACCGACCCACGGCCACAGGTCTGCACCATGCAGTACGATCCGGTGTGTGGCCGGATCGGCGAGGGTGACGGGGCCGAATGGAAGACCTACGCGAGCGACTGCTCGGCGTGCGGCGACCCGCAGGTCAGCGCCTACCGGCCGGGTGGCGAGTGCAAATAGGATGGTGCTGAAGTCGGGCTGAAGCCCAACCTGCGCGAGGATTTGGCAGGGAGGTGGCTGTGGGTCGGACTTCAGTCCGACAAGGACATCCTCAACCGCCGCCCGGGAACACCGTGCCGGCCCAGGCCACCGCCAGCGAAATCAGCGCGACGAAGGTCAGCGGCCCGCGCAGGCCCGGGTACCACTCCGGGGCCTGGCCGTAGGCCACGGCCTTGACGTCGCCGAACAGCATCAGCAGGAAGCCCATGCCGAGCACCGGGTAGCCGGCGATCGGCGGCAGCGCGAGCGAGATCCAGGCGATCAACGAGGGCACGACGCTCAGCAGCAGCTGGTTGCGCGTGCCGGTGCTCATCTCCCCACTGTGCATCGCGAGACCCCAGTGGATCGCGCCCATGAAGCTCAGGATCACCGCGCCGTAGGCGAGCAGCGGCCAGTGTGGGATCGAGAACGGCATCAGGCCCGGCATCCAGGCCAGCGCGGCACCGAGCACGAAGGGGATCAAGCCGGCATAGCCCAGCTGGGCAGCGAGGCGGGGCAGGGGTTCTGAGTGTGGCATCGTCGGCTCCTTCGACGTAAACCGTGTCGATAATGACAGTTTAGTCATCTCGCTCAAGTGACCTGGATCAGCCGACCGGCCGGGTTGGCAGGTTTGCCAGGCGCAAACCAAGCTGGGATGCTTCGCGACGTTTCTGCCCAGCCAGACGGGGAGGCGGATCGTCGCACTCGGCTCGCGGTGATGCGTGGCCGAGGACGGGCGTTTTGGACAGGAGGAAAGGGGATGCGCGTGAGCTTTTCGAGCCTCTTGGTTCGCCAGTCTGGAGGGTGGCTTCTGGCGCTGAGCTTGGTGCTCGCGTGCGATGTGTCTGCGGCCGGACAGATCAATGCGCTATTCGACCGCGTCAGCTCGTCGGTCGTCGTGCTGCATACCTTCGAGCAGGGCGCACCCGAGTTTCGCGGCGGAGAGGTCGCGGTGAGTAGCGTTCGTGGGGTCGGCAGTGGCGTGCTGATCTCCGCAGAGGGCCTGATCCTCACCGCGGCCCACGTGGTGCACATCGCCGATTCCATA
>CBDTVS010000234.1:0-3849 GCA_965364245.1 uncultured Gammaproteobacteria bacterium
TCGAGATCGTCGGCGGCACGGACCTTCCAGTCCCCACCTCCCCACACCAGCTCACGGTCGCAGCCCATCTCCACCGCACCGCCCGCCTGCCCTGGCAACGCACGCACCACCCGCTCTCCGGCGCTTCGCAGCTCGCGAATCCTGGCGCACAGTGCCGGGTCCGCGTCCGCCGGCGCAAAGATACCGGACTCGACCTGCGCTGTCGCCATCCCATCGGAGAGACGCAGCAGCTGGCGCAGGTCGGTGCTGAAGCCGGTCGCGGGCCGCGCGCGGCCGAAGAACCGGCCGACGTCGTCGTAGCGGCCACCGCGCGCGATCGCCTCGCCGTGACCGGGCACCAGCGCCGCGAACACCACGCCGGTGTGATAGCGGTAGCCGCGCAGCTCGGCGAGATCGAAGTGCAGCACCAGCCCGGGACGCTCGCGACGCAGCACGTCGGCGACCCCGGCCAGGTTGGCGAGCGCAGCATCGACCCCGGGCGCCGCCCCGGCCAGCCGTTCGTGGGCCGTCTCGAGCACCTCGTCACCGCCGTTGAGATCGACCAGCGCGAGCAGCCGATCGGCATGCTCCGCCGGCAGGTCGGCCAGCGCCGCCTCGAGTTCGGCGCGCGCCTTGCGCTGGAGCATCTCGAACAGCTCCGCCTCGCGTATTTCGTCGAGCCCAGCGGCCGCCGCCAGGCCACGGAAGATGCCGACGTGGCCAAGGTCGAGGTGGGCGTCGCGGATGCCGCACGCCTCGAGCGTCTCGATCATCAGCGCCACCACCTCGGCGTCGCTCTCGAGCCCGTCATGCCCGTAGAGCTCGGCGCCGACCTGCAGCGGGCTGCGTGAGCCGCCGGGGCCGTCCGGGCGTGCGCGCAGCACGGTGCCGAGGTAACAGAGCCGCGTCGGCGCCTCGCGCTGCAGGCGGTGGGCGTCGATGCGCGCCACCTGCTGGGTCATGTCGGCACGCACCCCCATCAGGCGCCCGGTGAGCTGGTCGGTCAGCTTGAAGGTCTCGAGATCGAGGTCCGAGCCGCTACCCACCAGCAGCGATTCGAGGTACTCGATGAACGGCGGAATCACCTGGGCGTAGCCCCAGGTGGCGTAGAGGTCGAGCAGCCGCCGACGCAGCGCCTCGAGGCGTCCTGCCTCCTCAGGCAGCAGCTCCTCGATGCCCTCGGGCAGCAGCCAGCGGTCGGTGCGGTTCACGTCAGTGCAGCAGGTAGGAGAGCAGCACGCCGGCGAGCATGCTGGTCAGGCCGGCAAGGCGCAGGCTGCGGTCGTCGAGTTGGGCCACCGTGGCCAGGGTACGGCGCAGGCCGGCCGGGTTGAGAAAGGGCAGCACCCCTTCGATGACCAGCAGCAGCGCCAAGGCGTCCCCGAGTCGTTCCCACATGCGTCCCCCGGCGTGCGGGACCGCCGCGGCCCCACCCTGCCCTTCAGGCCATCCCGTCGTTCATTCGGCGCCGCCGCGGCGGTCGCCGAAGTAGCGGAAGAAGTCGGAGTCGGGCTGCAGGATCAGCATGTCATCACGGCTGCCGAACACCCCGCGGTAGGCGTTCAGGCTGCGGTAGAGCGAGAAGAACTCCTCGTTCTTGCCGAACGCCTGGGCGTAGATGTCGGCGGCCCGGGCATCACCCTCACCGCGTGTCTGCTCGGAGTCGCGGTAGGCCTCGGCGACGATGACCGTGCGCTGCCGGTCGGCGTCGGCACGGATGCGCTCCGCGGCCTCCGCACCGCGCGAACGGAAATCGCGCGCGACGCGTTCACGCTCGGCCTGCATGCGCCGGAACACCGAGTTGCTGACGTCGGGTGGCAGGTCGACACGCTTGATGCGCACGTCGATGATCTCGATGCCGATCTCGTTGGCCAACGGGTTGGCCGTCGCGGTCAGGATGTTCATGATCTGCGCGCGGTCGCCGGACACGGTGTCCTTCAGCGTGCGCTTGCCAAACTCACCGCGCAGGCCATCCTTGATGATCTGGTCGAGGCGCAGGTTGGCCTGGGCGACGTCTCCGCGCACCGCGGTGTAGTAGCGCCCGACATCCTTGATGCGCCACTTGACGAACGAGTCGACGATGACGTTCTTCTTCTCGCTGGTCAGGAAGCGCTCGGGGTCGACATCGAGGGTCTGGATGCGCCCGTCGAACTTGCGCACGTTGTTGATGAACGGCACCTTGAAGTGCAGTCCCGGCGTGTAGTCGTCACGGACGATCTCACCGAGGCGGAACAGGATCGCCCGCTCCCACTCCTTGATGGTAAACACCGAGAAGGAGCCGATGAACAGCAGCGCCAGCAGCAGCCCGCCGCCAAGGGTTTTCATGCGTCCCATCAGCGTGCCCCCCTGGTTCGCGAGGTGTCGCGCGTCGAGCGTGGCGCCACCTGGGTCTGCGCCTGCTTCTGGCGGTCGAGCTCGGCCGGGGTGCTTTCGATCACTTCCCCGACGCGTCCCGACAGCAGCTGCTCGAGTGGCAGCACCATCAGGTTGTTGCCAGAGTCGACGTCGAGCATGATCTTGGTCGAGTTGCTGAGCACCGACTCGAGCGACTCGATGTAGAGACGCTCGCGGGTCCTCTCCGGCGCTTTCTCGTACTCGTTGAGCACCTGGGTGAAGCGGCTCGCTTCACCTTCCGCCGCCGCGATCACCTGGTCGCGGTAGGCGACCGACTCCTCGAGGATACGCGCCGCCTCACCACGCGCCTTCGGCACCACCTCGTTGGCGTACGCCTCGGCCTCGTTCTTCAGGCGCTGCTCGTCCTCGCGCGCCTTGATCGCGTCCTCGAACGACGCCTGGACCTCTTCCGGCGGCTGGGCATCGCGCAGGTTGACGTTGGTCACGACGATACCGGTCTGGTAAATGTCCAGGGTCTTCTGGATCTCCGTCTTGGTCTCGGCGACCACTTCGCTGCGGCCCTCGGTGAGGACGAAGTCCATCTTGTCCTTGCCGACCACCTCGCGGACCGCGCTCTCGGACACCGAGAACAGCGTCTCGACCGGATCACGGACGTTGAACAGGAAGTCGCGTGCGTCACTCACCTGGTACTGAACGGCGAGCTGCAGGTCGACGATGTTCTCGTCCTCGGTCAGCATCAGCGACTCGCGCAGCACCGTGCCGCCGCCGCCCTGGCGACCACCCGAGCGGTAACCGATCTCGACGAAACGGCGGGCCTCGACGTCGACCACTTCGACCTCGTCGATGAAGCGCGGCCGCCAGTGCGGACCCGGCTGGGTGGTCTCGAGGAACTTGCCGAAGCGCAGCACCACGCCGCGCTTACCCTCGTCGATGATGTAGATGCCGGAGAGCACCCAGGCCGCGACGGCGATGATCAGCAGGAAGTTGATGCCGAAGCCGGCGAAGCGGCGTGGCAGCTGGCTGCCGCCTCCCCCGCTGCCGCTGCCGCCACCGTCGTCACTGCCGTTGCCACGTGACGGCCGCCGGCCGCCCTTGCCGAACAGGCCGCCAAACTTGTTCTGCAGGTTGCGCACGATCTCGTCGAGATCGGGCGGTCCCTTGTCATTGTCTCCTGAGCGCCAAGGATCACGGTCCTTGTCGCCGCCGGGCTCATTCCAGGCCATTGATTTCTCGCTTGATGGGGGACGAATCCTGCGTGGAGGGGGCATTGTAGGGGGGCGCCGAGCGGCATCGCAAGGCACCTGGGTCAATCATCGAGCAGCGCCTCGAGGCCTTCCTGGCGCGCCAGGCGGTCGAAACGGCCGCGTGGCATCTCGACGTCGATCAGCCAGCCACCGGCCTCGGTCGCCTGCTCGTCGAGTATCCGACCGCTGTCGAACAGCCGCGCCCGAACGCGCCCGGCCGACGGCGGAAGACGCAGGCGAGTTCCCGTTCGTAGTCGAGGTGCGGGACCAG
>CBDTVS010000235.1:0-3847 GCA_965364245.1 uncultured Gammaproteobacteria bacterium
CCGCCTGCGCAAGTGGTGCCGGGCGCACTTCCTCGGCTACCTGCGCATGCGCGAATGGCACGAGACCCACCAGCAGCTCGACCGCCTGGTGCGCGACATGGGCCTGCACCCACAGGCGGAGACGGCACCGCCGGAGACCATCCACCGAGCCGTGCTCGCCGGCCTGCTCGACCAGGTTGCCCGGCGCGAGGAGAAGCGCACCTACCGCGGTCTGCGCGAGCGGTCGCTGCAGCTGTTCCCGGGCTCGGTGCTCGCCGAGCAACCGCCGCCGTGGATCGCCGCCGCCGAACTGGTCGAGACACGTCGGCTCTACGCGCGCACCGCGCTGCCGGTACGCCCGCGCTGGATCGAGACGCTGGCCGGCGAGCAGCTGCGCCGCGAGCAGTTCGAGCCGCGCTGGGACCGTCGTCGAGGCCAGGTCGTGGCACGCGAGCGGGTCAGTTTCCACGGCCTGGTGCTGGTCGCGCGCCGGCGGGTCAACCTCGGCCCGCTCGACCCGCGCTCGGCGCGTGCGATCTTCATCCGCTCGGCGCTGCTCGACGGCGCACTGGATACCGATGGTGAATTCCTCGCCCACAACCTCGCGCTGGTTGCCGAGATCGAGGGGCTCGAGGCGCGCACCCGTCGGCGCGGACTGCTGGTCGACGAGGAGACCCGCTACCGCTTCTACGCCGAGCGCCTGCCAGAGACGGTCTACGACCGCGGCACGTTCGAGGCCTGGCGACGCCATGCCGAGCGCGCCCGGCCACGCCTGCTGTTCATGGCACGCGACGCGCTGCTGCGCGAGCCGGTCGCGCCGCCCGACGCACACGACTACCCGGCCACGCTCGCCACCGCCGGTCTCGCGCTGCCGCTCAGCTACCGTTTCGCCCCGGAGGCCGACGACGACGGGGTGACCGCCGACGTGCCGCTCGCCGCTCTCGACCAGCTCACCCCCGGGCGCCTGGAGTGGCTGGTGCCCGCACTGCTCGAGGAGAAGCTGCACGCGCTGCTGCGCGGCCTGCCAAAGACGTTGCGCCGCCAGCTGGTGCCGCTGCCGGAGACGGTCGCCGCCTGTCTGCCGGAGCTGCGCCCCGGTGACACGCCGCTCGGCGCACAGCTTGCCGCCGCACTGCGGCGCCAGCGCGGCATCGAGCTGCCGGCCACGACATGGGACGGCATCACGCTACCGGCGCACCTGGTGCTGCACCTGCGTGTCGTCGACGACCGGGGACACGAACTCGCGCGGGGCGACGATCTCGTACGGCTGCAGCAGGCGTTCGCCGAGCACGCACGCGCCAGCCGCGCCGCGGCGCTGCCCGAAACGCTCAGACCCGGGGAGATGCTGACCGACTGGAGCTGCGGACCGCTGCCCGAGCGACTGACGCTGGAGCGTGGCGGGATCGCCGTCGACAGCTGGCCGGCCCTGGTGCCGTGCGACCGGGGCGTGACGGTCGAACTCCTCGGCGACGCGACGAGCGCCAGGCGCCGCCACCGGCTAGGGCTACGCCGCCTGTTCCACCTGCAGCTCGGGCGCGAGGCGCGCGACCTGTGGCGCAACCTCCCCGACCCGGACCGCCTGGCCCTGCAGTTCGTCACCCTCGGCAACACCGAAACGCTGCGCGACGACCTGCTCGAGGCGTGCATCGACCGCCTGTGCGTCAGCGACGAGGTGCGCGACGCCGAGACCTTTCACGCCCGCCTCGACGATGCGCGACCACGGCTGCAGGCCACCGCGTGCGCCCTCGCGCAGGAGGTCGGGACGATCCTCGCCGCCTACCGCGCGGTCATGGTGCCGCTCGCCGAACTCGACCCGGACGATCCCACCGGACGCGACCTGCGTACGCAGCTCGACGACCTGGTCTATCCCGGCTTCATCACCGCCACACCGGCAGCACAACTCGGCGAACTGCCGCGCTACCTCGAGGCGGCCCGTCGGCGCCTGGCGAATCGCGCGCTGGACGCCGCTCGCGAACGCGCCCGCGCGGCGGAGCTGGCACCGTGGGTGGCGCGTTGGCACGGCATGCGCGAGCGGGCTGTGGACGACCCAGAACTGGAGAACTACCGCTGGCTGCTCGAGGAGTTCCGCGTCTCGCTCTACGCCCAGGAGCTCGGCACCGCGCAACCGGCCTCGGCGTCACGCCTCGCGAAGCAGTGGTCGAAGGTGTCCGACGCGGGCGCGCCGGGCTAGCCGACGTCGAGTTCCTCGGCCTGGGCGCTGCCCTGGCGTTCGACGATGCCCAGCACGCGCGGGTCGGTGACCACCTCGTAGTAGAGCTCGCCGGTGACCTCGCCCTCGCCGTCGAGGCCGAACAGCTGCACCCGCGACTCGCGCAGCACCAGGTTCTGCATCGCGCCGTGGATGTCCGGCGCCTTGCCGACGTGGAACACCGCGACGGTGCGGCTGCCCGGCTTGCTGATCTCGATGCGCCGCAGGTCGATCTCGCTCTTGAGCTTCTCGAAGCCGGCCGCCTCGAGCTCGACGCCGAGCACGTTGTAGCGCAGGTGATTCTCGCCCTTCTCGCCGCGCAGCGGGTGGTCGTTGGCCAACTCGTAGACGCGCACGCGGCGCGCGTCGTTCTGGCGCTCCTCGGCCAGTTCGCGCAGCCGCCACGACGACGACGACAGGCGGTCCGCGCGTCCGATCGCCGACGAGATCATGATCTGCTGTTCGCCGTCGAACAGGTAGGTCGGCGAGTCGGCGGAGAACGCGACGCCGATGCCGATCTGCAGCTGCGGCAGACCGACGGTCTCGAGGATGCGGTTGTGCGCATCGGCGATGCCGACCATGCGCTGCGCCAGGGCGCAGGCGCGTGCAACCGGCAGGTGGGTGTCGACATCGTCAGCGTACTCGAGGGTCGTGGCGATGATCGCGTCGCCCTCGACGAACACCTTCTCGGCGCCGAACGTGCGCAGCACGTCGCGGATCGGCGCGAAGAAGTTGTGATCGAAATGGGTCGCCGGGTTGAGGCCCTGCTCGAGCAGCTGGCGGGTGATGGTCGTCGAACCGCGCAGGTCGGCCTTGACCACCGCGTGGCTGCGGATACGTTCGTGCTTGGGCTGGTCCTCGTCGCCGGAGAGGAACTCGTGCAGGCAGTTGTTGACCCGCGACAGGCGGATCTCGTCGGGCTCCTCGAGCAGGCGCACCTGCTCGAGCACGCCCTGGGTCAGGTAGAAGTTACGCAGGTCGCGGCGGTAGGCGAGGAAGTCGCGGATGAAGTTGCTGACGTGGTGGCGCTCCTGCGCCTCGCCGACCAGCTGCAGCCGGGCGTCGAGCTGCTGCAGCGGCTTCAGCGACGGCGCCGTGCCACCCTGCGTTCGCATCGCCTTGCGCATCTGCTGCAGCGCGCCGCGGCGCTGCCGTCCGCCCGTCGCGAGGTACTGCACCAGCATCAGCGGATTCAGGCTCGCGTAGTGCTCGCGGAATACCGGCACCAGCTCGTAGGCGGCGGTGATCCAGCGCAGCAGCCCCTCGCGCCTGACGAAGCGGTAGACCCGCTCCAGGGCAAGGCGCTGCAGACGACGCTGGTCGCGCAACTGGCGCTCGGTCTGCGCATCCCCCTCGCGCCTGACCTCGTCCAGCCAGGCGTCAAGGAAGCTGGCATTGAACAGGATGTCGGCGTTGACCGGCACGTCGGTCAGCGGGTTGTGCTCGACCTCGCCGCCCTGTGTACCGAGTCCGAGCAGTTCGGCACGCGCGGCCCAGTCGGAACCGGCCAGCCAGGAACTGCCGCTCTCGGCGCTCCCCCCGCCCTGCGCTCCCTCCGGAAGCGCCCGGACCACCAGCCGCTCCACGTAGGCCTCGAAGCGCGCCAGCGCATCCCAGTCGGCGGTACGCTTGCCGAGCAGCACGTAGTGGCGCATCGCC
>CBDTVS010000236.1:0-3837 GCA_965364245.1 uncultured Gammaproteobacteria bacterium
ATCGGCCGGTGGCACGTCGCGGCCGCCTTTGTGCTTGTTGGAACTGGATTCGCCCACGATCTAGGAGACCTTTACCTTCCGGTACTTGCTCGTGCCCAGACCGCGCTTCTCGAGGGTGTCGATCACCGTGACCACGGTCGAGCGGTCGAGCTGCAGGGCGCGGGCCAGGTCGGCCTGCTTGAGGCCGGGGTTGGCCTCGATCAGCACCAGGCTGCCGAACAGCGTCGGGGTCATGCCGTCGTCGGCGAGCGTCGCGGTGAAGTCGCGGAAGATGGCGATCTGCGCCTGCCGTACCTGGTAGCCGAGCAGGCCGGGCAGCAGGCCGAAATCGATGGTGTTGCCTCGCCTGCGCTTGCCGGTCATGCGCCGCTCCCGGAGAAGCGCTCGCGCAAGTCGCGCTTGAGGGTCTTGCCGGCGACGTTGCGCGGGAAGTCGTCGAGGCGCTCGACACGGCTCACGCGCTGGTACCTGGCGCCGACCCGCGCGTTGATCCAGTCGCGCAGTTCGGCGCTGTCGACCACGGCGTCGTCGCGCAGCACCACCGCGGCGACCGGGGTCTCGCCCCACTTCGGATCGGGCACGCCGAACACGGCCACCTCGCGCACCGCCGGGTGCTGCACCGCGACCTCCTCTATGTCGCGCGGGTAGACGTTGACGCCGCCGGAGATGATCAGGTCCTTCTGGCGGTCGACCAGGTAGAGGAAGCCGTCCTCGTCGACGTGGCCGAGGTCGCCGGTGTGCAGCCAGCCGTCGCGGATCGCCGCGGCGGTCAGGTCGGGCCGGCCGTGGTAGCCCGGCATCAGGATCGGTCCGCGGCCGCAGATCTCGCCGACTTCTCCCGGGGGGAGTTCGGTGCCGTGGTCGTTGACGATCTTCATCTCGAAGAACGGCGGTGGTACGCCGACCGAGCCCGGCTTGCGCGCGTAGTCCTCGCGGTCGAGGATGGTCACGAAGCCCTCGGTCAGGCCGTAGAGCTCGTGGAAGCGGCCCGGCAGCAAGGTGTCGAGGCGCTGCTTGTGCTCGAGGTGCAGCGGCGCGCCGAGCGACATCACCATCTGCAGCGAGCCGAGCGCCGCGGCGCTGGCGTCGGGGTGGTCGAGCAACGCGATGATCTGCGACGGCACCAGCATCACGTGGGTCACCCCCTCGTTGCGCACCGTCTCGATCAGTGCGCCGGCGTCGAACGCCTTCATCAGGACGTAGGTCGCGCCGCAGAACAGCGCCGGCATCAGGGTCACGAACGCCCCGTTGAAGACGATCGATCCGCTGTGCAGCACCACGCTCTCGGGCGTCATGCGCCACGCCTGGGCAAACAGCGTGCAGTACATCGCCCGCACGTAGTGGGTGTGGACGATGCCCTTCGGCTGGCCGGTGGTGCCGCTCGAGTAGACGATGTTGAACACGTCCTCGTCGGCGAGTCGCGCGTCAGGTGGCGGGCGGTCGTCGACGGCGTCGCAGGCGGCGCTGAAGTCGGGGTAGGGCGCGGTCGGGGCGTCGCCGACCAGCCAGGTGCGCGGCGTGTCGAGGGCGTCGACCGTGGCGACCACCGCGTCGACGGTGGCACGATGGTCCGCCGCGGCGACCAGGCCGCGCGCGCCAGCATCGCGCAGCAGGCCGGCCAGCGCCGGCGCCTGCAGCAGCGGGCTCATCGGCACCACCACCACGCCGCTCTTCGCGCACGCCCAGTAGAGGCCGAGCAGCTCGACGCCGTTTGGCAGCAGCGTGGCGACCCGGTCGCCCTTCGCCAGTCCCGCGTCACGCAGCACCCCGGCGATGCGGTTAACGCGGCGGTCGAGCTCGGCGAAGGTCAGCCGCTCGCCGGCGCAGACCAGCGCCGTGTGGTCGGGTCGATAACGGGCGTGGCGGGTCAGCAGGCTGCCGAGGTGCATCGGGCGCGTCCGGGTGGAAAGCTGGAGGTCCACCCAATGTAGTCATGCGCAGCGCCGGCTGCCACGGGCGTGGGCGGTCGGCTCAGTGGGTCAGGCTCTCGAGGCGGCGCAGCGCGCGCTCCTTGCGCGAACGCTCGCGGCTCATGCTGAGCATGTTCTCCTCGACGAACGCGAGGTGGGTGTGCACCGCCTGGCGCGCCTGCTCGGGGTCGCCGGCGAGGATCGCGTCGAGCATCGCGGTGTGCTGGCGCGGGATCTCCTGGCGCGACGACTCATGGCTGTAGAGCGTCTCGAGCGAGCTGATGATGCTCTTCTCGAGCAGCCCGAACAGCGCGCGCAGGGTGTGCAGCAGGAAGACGTTGTGGGCCGCTTCGGCGATCGCCAGGTGGAACTCTGCGTCGGCCTTTGCCTCGACGACCGAATCCTTGCGCTCGTGGGCTTCGCACAGCGCCTTGAAGCGCAGCATGATCACCTCACGGTCGGCGTCGGTGCCGCGCAGCGCCGCGTAGTAGGCCGAGATGCCCTCGAGGGCGTGGCGGAACTCGAGCAGGTCGAAGTGCGCCTCGGGGCTGGTCGCCATGATCTCGGCGAGCGGGTCGAAGAAGGCGCGTTCGACGGTGTCGGTGACGTAGCTGCCGCCGCCCTGGCGGCTATAGATCAGCCCCTTGGCCTCGAGTTTCTGCAACGCCTCGCGCAACGAGGGCCGCGAGACCTCGAACTGGGTGGCCAGCTCGCGCTCCGGCGGCAGTTTCTCGCCGGGGCGCAACGAACCCTCGAGAATGGTCCGCTCGAGCTCCTCCATGACCATGTCGGAAACCTTGGGGTGACGTATCGCGCCCTTGCGCTTGATCGGCATGTCGCTTCCCTGACACTGGTGAAGATTGGTAAAACCAATTATCTACACCTTGAGCAGAGTATCAAGCCCAACCCGGGATTTCCCTTCCAGTACGGTTGTGCACTGCAACAATTTGTATATTCAGCAATATTTTCTATGCTGGCTTGACACCCTAGGAAAGGGGAGATTAAAATTGGTCAGAACAATTTACCAATAAGCGTTCACCACCATGCCAGAGACCGCCCGCCAGCAGCCCATGAACGTCTCGTGCCGCACGCCAGTCGCGCCCGGGGCGTGCTGCTGATGGCGCGTCAGCCTCAGGGGTCGGGAGTCTGCTTTTATCTGGCTGATTAGATTGAATTAAAAGAATTGGCGCGTGACGTGCCGATAAGGATGGGCGCGGGCTCTGCATGCTGCCGGGCCCGCCCTGACGAAGGAGGCTCACCGAGGTGAGGCAATCAACCAACATGAGTGGAGAGAAATCGATGAAGAAGTCCATTGCAGGAATGATGCTGGCCGGTGCGACGGCCCTGACCGTCGCGATGCCGGCGTTCGCCAAGCCGGTGCTGTTGAAGGTGCCGGTCGCCTTCGGCACCCACCTGCCGGCACTCGGCACCCCGATCGCGCGCGTCGAGAAGGAGATCGGGGTGGTGAGCGGCGGCCAGGTCAAGATGAAGGTCTACGAGCCCGGCAAGCTGGTCGCGCCGTTCGAGATCCTCGACGCCGTCTCCAGCGGCAAGGTCAACGCCGGTTACACCACGGCCGGCTACTGGGCCGGCAAGATCCCCGCCTCGCCGCTCTTCTCGGCGGTGCCGTTCGGCCCCGAGGCCGGTGAGTACATGGCGTGGCTCTACTACGGTAACGGCCTGAAGCTCTACCAGGAGATGTACGACCAGGCGGGCTACAACGTGAAGGTGATCCCGTGCGCGATCATCGCCCCGGAGACCTCGGGCTGGTTCTCGAAGGAGATCAACTCGGTCGCCGACCTGCAGGGCCTGAACATGCGTTTCTTCGGTCTCGGCGGCAAGGTGATGCAGAAGCTCGGCGTCTCCACGTCGCTGCTGCCCGGCGGCGAGATCTTCCCGGCGCTGGAGAAGGGCGCGATCGACGCCA
>CBDTVS010000237.1:0-3827 GCA_965364245.1 uncultured Gammaproteobacteria bacterium
GCGGTACTCGGGGTGCACCATCTCCAGGCCGGTGGGTCCCGGGCGCGCCTCGCCGAAGCAGTCGATCGCCGCGCCGCGCTGGAAGCCCTGCTGCTGCTGGCGGCTGAAATGGAAGAAGCGCAGCGTGAGCATGCCGGTGCCGTCGCCGATGCGCACCAGCAGCGCGCGACGGCGCCCGAACTGCACCTGGGCCAGCTCGACCTCGCCCTGCACCCGGGCTGCCTGGCCGGGGCGCAGGGCGCCGAGCTGGACGCGGGTGGTGCGGTCCTCGTAGCGCAGCGGCAGGTGGAATAGCAGGTCCTGGACCGTGGCCAGACCGAGTCGTGCGAGGCGCTCGGCGAGTCGCGGGCCGACCCGGTGCAGCGCGGTCAGCGGCAGCTGCTCGGCGGGCGTCGGGGTCGTTGCGTCCACGCGGAGTGGGCGCACCCCGTCAGAGGGCCTGCTCGGCAAGCTGGTCGAGCAGCGTGGCCTGCGCGCTGACCGGTTTGCGCCGGCCGGGCGCGAGGCGCCGGTAGCTGCCGTCGGGCTGCTGCTCCCAGGCCTGGGTGTTGTCGTCGAGGTAGAGCTCGAGCGACTCGGCGAGCACGCGCTTGCGCAGTTTCGGATCCTCGACCGGGAAGCAGCTCTCGACGCGGCGGAAGAAGTTGCGATCCATCCAGTCGGCGCTGGAGCAGTAGACCTGCGGATCGCCGTCGTTGTGGAAGCAGCAGACCCGGGAGTGCTCGAGGAAACGACCGACCAGCGAGCGCACGCGGATGTTCTCGGAGACCCCGGGAATGCCGGCGCGCAGGCAGCAGATGCCGCGCACCACCAGGTCGATCTTCACCCCGGCCTGGGAGGCGCGGTACATCGCCTGGATGATCTTCGGCTCGACCAGCGAGTTCATGCGCGCCAGCACGCGTGCCGGGCGTCCGGCCGTGGCGATCTCGGCCTCGCGTTCGATCAGTTCGACCATGCGCTTGTGCAGCGTGAACGGGGACTGCAGGAGCTTCTTGAGCCGCGTGATCCGGCCCAGTCCGGTGAGCTGCTGGAACAGCTTGTGCACGTCCTCGCCGATCGCCTTGTCGCAGGTGAGCAGGCCGTAGTCGGTGTACAGGCGCGCGGTCGCGGCGTGGTAGTTGCCGGTGCCCAGGTGCACGTAGCGGCGCAGCCGGCGCCCCTCGCGGCGCACGATCATCATCAGCTTGGCGTGGGTCTTGTAGCCGACCACGCCGTAGACCACGTGCGCGCCGGCCTCCTGCAGGCGCGTGGCGAGGCCGATGTTGGCCTCCTCGTCGAAGCGCGCGCGCAGCTCGATGACCGCGGTGACCTCCTTGCCGGCGCGCGCCGCGTCGACCAGCGCCTCGACCAGCGTGGAGTCGGTGTCGGTGCGGTAGATGGTCTGCTTGATCGCCAGCACCGCGGGGTCGACGGCCGCCTGGCGCACCAGGTCCTGGACCGGCGAGAACGCCTCGTAGGGGTGGTGCAGCAGCAGGTCGCCCTCGGCGATGGCGTCGAACATGTTCTGCTTGTGGGTCAGCCGTGCCGGTCGGCTCGGGGTGAACGGCTGGAACTTGAGGTCGGGGCGATCGACCATGTCGGGGATGGTCATCAGCCGGTTCAGGTTGACCGGGCCGTTGACCTGGTAGAGGTCCTCGTCCTCGAGCTCGAACTTCTCGAGCAGGAAGCGCGCGAGGTGGCGCGGGCAGTTGTCGGCCACCTCGAGACGCACCGCGTCGCCGTAGCGGCGCCCGGGCAGCTCGCCCTGCAGCGCACGCAGCAGGTCGTCGACCGCCTCCTCGTCGACGAACAGGTCGCTGTTGCGGGTCACGCGGAACTGGTGACAGCCGGTCACGGTCATGCCCGGGAACAGCTCCTCGACGTGGGCGTGGATCACCGACGACAGGAACACCAGGCCGGTGGCGTTGCCCGAGTAGCTCTTCGGCACCTGGATCACGCGCGGCAGCGAGCGTGGCGCCTGCAGCACCGCGAGGCCGCTGTCGCGGCCGAACACGTCCTTGCCCTCGAGGGCGATGATGAAGTTCAGCGACTTGTTGAGCACGCGCGGGAACGGGTGGGCCAGGTCGAGGCCGATCGGCGTCAGCACCGGCAGCACCTCGTTCTCGAAGTGGCGCTTGACCCAGCCGGTCAGCTTGGCGTCCCACTGCGAGCGCTTGAGCACGTGGATGCCCTGCCGCGTCATCAGCGGCAGCAGCACGTCGTTGAGCACCCGGTACTGCTCCTCGACCAGCTCGTGGCCGATGGTGCTGATGCGCGCGAGCTGCTCGTGCGGGGTCAGCCCGTCGGGGCCGCTGGTGAGCACGCCGAGGTCGATCTGCTGCTTGATGCCGGCGGCGCGCACCTCGAAGAACTCGTCGAGGTTGCGGCTGGAGATGCACAGGAAGCGCAGCCGCTCGAGCAGCGGCGTGGCGTCGTCCTTGGCCTGTTCGAGTACCCGGCGGTTGAACTCGAGCAGGCTGAGCTCGCGGTTGACGAACAGCTCGGGGTTGCTGAGGTCGATGTCCTTCATGGCGTGGCGTCCCTTGCCAGCGGCTCCGGTTGGGCCCCTCGCGGGCGGTTGGCGTGCGCGGCTCAGCCCTCCCTGAGCCAGCCGGCGACGCGTTTGGCGAAATAGGTCAGCACGCCGTCGGCGCCGGCGCGCTTGAACGACAGCAGGCTCTCGAGGATCACCGCGCGCTCGTCGAGCCAGCCGTTCTGCGCCGCGGCCATCAGCATCGCGTACTCGCCGCTCACCTGGTAGGCGTAGGTCGGCACGCCGAAGCGTTCCTTGCAGCGGCGCACGATGTCGAGGTACGGCATGCCCGGTTTGACCATCACCATGTCGGCCCCCTCGTCGAGGTCGAGCGCGATCTCGCGCAGCGCCTCGTCGCCGTTGGCCGGGTCCATCTGGTAGCTGTACTTGTTGCCGCCGCCGAGGTTGGTGGCCGAGCCGACCGCATCGCGGAACGGGCCGTAGAACGCCGAGGCGTACTTGGCCGAGTAGGCGAGGATGCGCGTCAGCGAATGGTTCGAGGCCTCCAGCGCGTTGCGGATCGCGCCGATGCGACCGTCCATCATGTCGGACGGGGCGACGACGTCGGCGCCGGCCGCGGCGTGCGACAGCGCCTGGCGCACCAGCACCTCGACGGTCTCGTCGTTCATGACGTAGCCGGCGTCGTCGATCAGGCCGTCCTGGCCGTGGGTGGTGAACGGGTCGAGGGCGACGTCGGTGATCACCCCGAGATCCGGCTGTGAGGCCTTGAGGGCGCGCACTGCGCGCTGCGCCAGGCCGTCGGGGTTGTAGGCCTCGCGCGCGTCGAGGCTCTTGAGTTCGGTCGGCGTGACCGGGAACAGCGCCACCGCGGGTACGCCGAGGGCGACCAGTTCCGCCGCTTCCTCGAGGAGCAGGTCGATGGTCAGCCGGTCGACGCCAGGCATCGACACCACGCGTTCGCGGCGTTTCTCGCCCGGCAGCACGAATATCGGGTAGATCAGGTCGTCGGCGGTCAGGCGGTTCTCGCGCATCAGGCGGCGCGTGAAGTCGTCACGACGCATGCGCCGCATGCGGGTGCGCGGGTAGCCGCTGGCTTGGTTTCGCGGGCTCAACGCCTCTCTCCTCCGCTGGCAGCCGACATCCCTGCGGTGCCGGCCGTGGTGGCAACGAGGATACCACCGGCCACGGCCGGTGGCATGGTCACTGGCGCCAGAAGGTGGGTGTCAGCAGCACCAGCAGCGTGAAGATCTCGAGACGGCCGAGCAGCATCGCCAGCGCCAGCACCCACTTCGCGAAGTCGTTGATGCCGGCGTAGTTCAGAGCCTTCTCGGTCGCCGGAACCGGGCCCCACCCC
>CBDTVS010000238.1:0-3786 GCA_965364245.1 uncultured Gammaproteobacteria bacterium
CCAGCACGAGCCCGAGCAGCAACCCGGCCACGGTGCCGATCAGTCCGATCAGCATCGCCTCGGTGGAGATCAGCCGGAACAGCTCGCCGCGCGTCACGCCGAGGCCGCGCAGCACCGCCAGTTGCGGCAGCCGTTGCAGCACCGTGAAGGTCATCGCGTTGTAGACCAGGAACGCACCGACCAGCAGCGCCAGCAGGCTCAGCGCGGTCAGGTTCAGCGTGAACGCCTCGGTCACCTCGTGCATGAACGCGACGTCGCGGCCGGCGCTCTCCAGACGCGCGCCAGCCGGCAAGGCCGCGGCGAGCCGTGCCAGCGCCGCGTCCCGCCCGTCGTTCGGCAGCACCACGTCGATGCGACTCAGCCGGCCGTGGCGCCCCAGCAGTTCCTGCGCGGTGGCCAGATCAGCGACCGCGAGGCCGGCAATCGCGCGCGCCTGCACCGCGTCGCCGGGCGTCAGCCAGCCGGCCAGCCGCAGCGTCCATTCACGCCCTCCGGCGCGGCCCTGGAACGCCGCCCCCGGGGCCAGGCCGAGCTCGGTGCCGGTGGCACGTGCCAGCAACAGCGCCCCCGGCACGGTGAGCAGCGTCACCAGGTCCGCGTCACCACCACCCGGACGTCCTACCGGCCCTTCCACGAGCGGGTCGACGCCGAGCAGCTGCAGGGTCCGGTCGGGCAGCTGCAGGTAGCCCTCGACGACCGGCGCGAGTCCCGGGTGGCCGGCGCGCACCAGGTCGGCGTAGAGCCTCTCGTCGAGCCCCTCGGGTCCGGCGACGACGTGGTGACTGGCGCGTCCGGTCAAGGTCTCGGCGCCGACCGTGAACGCACGTCGCGCGCTTTCGCTCGCGAGGTCGATGGCGGTGACCACCGCGACGCCGAGCGCGACGCCGAGCAGCGACAGCCCGAGCAGCCACGGGTGGCGCGTGAAGTGGCGGCGGCCACTGCGCCGAAGCAGTCCGCTCATGCGTCGCGCAGCTGACCGTGGTCGAAGACCAGCACCCGGTCGGCGATGCTCGCCGCCTCGCGGCTGTGGGTGGCGAGCAGCAGCGCGTGACCGGCGGTCCGCGCGAGGCGATGCAGCAGCGCCAGCACCACGGCACCGGTTTCGCTGTCGAGATTGCCGGTCGGCTCGTCGGCGAGCAGCAGCCGCGGCTCGTGGATCACGGCCCGAGCGACCGCCACGCGCTGCTGTTCACCGCCCGAGAGGCGGTCGGGGAAGCTGTCGCGGCGCCCCGCGAGACCCACCTCCTCGAGCAGCGCCCCGGCGCGTGCATGCCCCGCGGCGTCGGCCCGCGCGTTGAGTTCGAGCGGCAGCAACCGGTTCTCGTAGACCGTCAGCGTCGGCAGCAGGTTGAAGAACTGGTGCACGAAACCGATGCGTGCGCGGCGAAAGCGGGTGCGCGCCTCCTCGTCGAGGGTGTCGAGGCGCGTGCCGTCGACTTCGACCCGGCCGGCGTCCGGGCGGTCGATGCCGCCCACGAGGTTCAGCAGCGTGGTCTTGCCCGAGCCGCTGCGGCCGTAGAGCACGACGCATTCGCCCGCGGCCAGCTCGAGGTCGAGGGCGTCGAACACGGCGCGCGTCACCTCGCCCTCGCGGTAGCGACGGCAGAGTCCCACGAGGCGAACCAGCGGGGTGTCGGGTGCGGCGTTCGGGTCGGCTGTCACGCGGGTGTAATGCCGGATGGCCTTTTGCTATCGTCTGGCTTCGCCCTGCCGCTCCCGCGCGCGACGCGCCGTGCGGGAAGCCGGTCGCAGCCGCCCGCAGAGCCGGCCAGGGGACCCGACCAGAATAACACCCACGGAGGACGACGATGGCCAACTACACCACCGCGGACATCCGCAACCTCGCCCTCGTGGGCAGCGGCGGCGGCGGCAAGACCTCACTGGTCGAGGCCCTGCTCCACGCCGCCGGCGCGATCGGCTCGCAGGGCGACCTCGGGCGCGGCACCATGGTCTGCGACCACGAGCCCGAGGAGAAGACCCACGGCCACTCGCTGACCTCCGCGATCGCCCACTGCGACATCGACGGCGTCCATGCCAACCTGATCGACACCCCCGGCTACCCCGACTTCGTCGGCCACGCACTCGGCGCCCTCGAGGCGGTCGAAACCGCGGCGGTGGTCGTCGACGCCCAGGCCGGCATCGACCAGGTGACGCGGCGCATGCTCGAGCGCGCCGGTCGGCGCCGGTTGTGCCGCCTGGTCATCGTCAACAAGATCGACGCCGAGCACACCGACCTGCCGGCACTGCTGGCGCAGCTGCAGGAGGAGTTCGGCAGCGAGTGCCTGCCGATCAACCTGCCCGCCGAGGGCGGCAGCCGGGTGGTCGACTGCTTCTTCAACCCGTCGGGCGACGCCGATTTCTCGTCGGTGGCCGAGGCGCACGAGGCGCTGATCGACCAGGTCGTCGAGGTCGACGAGAAGCTGATGGAGCTCTACCTAGAGCAGGGCGAGGAGCTCTCCGCCGAGCAGCTGCACGATCCATTCGAGCAGGCGCTGCGCGAGGGCCACCTGGTGCCGGTCTGCTTCGTCTCGGCACGCAGTGGCGCCGGCGTCCGGGAACTGCTCGACATCATCGTCAAGCTGATGCCCAACCCGGAGGAGGGCAACCCACCGCCGTTCTACATCGGCGAGGAGGAGCCCAGGGAGTTCCAGGCCGAGCCCGACCCGGCGAAACACGTGCTCGCCCACGTGTTCAAGGTCACCACCGATCCCTATGCCGGCAAGCTCGGCATCTTCCGCATCTACCAGGGCA
Organism: uncultured Gammaproteobacteria bacterium; assembly: GCA_965364245.1. Classification (GTDB taxonomy): domain Bacteria; phylum Pseudomonadota; class Gammaproteobacteria; order QNFN01; family QNFN01; genus QNFN01. Next base: position 2,752 of record CBDTVS010000238.1, read on the forward strand.
CCGTGACCAAGGAGACCCAACTCTACGTCGGCGACGCGCGCAAGGCGTTCAAGGTCGGCCACCTGTTCAAGCTGCAGGGCAAGGAGCACGTCGAGATCGAGCGCGGCATCCCGGGCGACATCTGCGCGGTGGCCAAGATCGAGGAGGTGCATTTCCACGACGTGCTGCACGACGCGCAGGAGGACGGCCACGTCCACCTCAAGCCGATGAACTTCCCCGAACCGATGCTCGGCCTGGCGATCGAGCCGAAGAACCGCTCCGACGACCAGAAGGTGGCCAAGGCGCTCGCCGCACTGACCGCCGAGGACCCGACGCTGGTCGTCGAGCGCTCGACGGCGACCAACGAGACGGTGCTACGCGGCGTCGGCGACCTGCACGTGCGCGTGGTGCTCGAGAAGATGGCCAACCGCTACAACGCCGAGGTCGAAACCCACCCGCCGAGCATCGCCTACCGCGAGACCATCACCGCCCGGGCCGAGGGCCACCACCGGCACAAGAAGCAGACCGGCGGCGCCGGTCAGTTCGGCGAGGTCTACCTGCGCATCGAGCCGCTGCCGCGTGGCACCGGCTTCGAGTTCCACGACAAGGTCGTCGGTGGCGTGATCCCCGGGCAGTTCATCCCCGCGGTCGAGAAAGGGGTGCGCCAGGTGCTCGAGCAGGGCGCCATCGCCGGGTTCCCGATGCAGGACATCAGCGTCACCGTCTACGATGGCAAGCATCACCCGGTCGACTCCAAGGAAATCGCCTTCGTCACCGCCGGCAAGCGGGCCTTCCGCGACGCGATCACCAAGGCGCGTCCGGTACTGCTCGAGCCGATCGTCAGCGTCACCATCACCTGTCCGGACAGCGCCATGGGTGACGTCAGCGGCGACCTGTCGAGCAAGCGCGCGCAGATCAGCGGCACCGACTCCAAGCCGGGCGGCATGCTGGTGATCACCGGCAACGTGCCGCTGAGCGAGCTCAACGGCTACCAGTCACGCCTCAAGGGCATGACCGGCGGGCTCGGCTCGTTCGCGATGGAGTTCAGCCACTACG
>CBDTVS010000239.1:0-3761 GCA_965364245.1 uncultured Gammaproteobacteria bacterium
GCCGCTGGTGCGCCCGCTGCTCTTCACCTGGGGTTTTGTCGCGGCCACCGCGCTCGACGACTACCTGCTCGAGCGCCGCCGCCGGCAGCAGACCGCGGCCGCCTTCTCGCGCTTCCTCGACCCGCGCGTGGTCGCGCAGCTTGTCGACGACGGCGCCACGCGCCAGACGCTCGACGGCCAGGCGCACGAGATCACCGTGCTGTTCTCCGACATCCGCGGCTTCACGACGCTGTCGGAGCGGCACGAGCCGGCGGTCATCGTCGGCCTGCTCAACGACTACTTCAGTCGCCAGGTCGAGGTGATCTTCCGCCACGGCGGCACCCTCGACAAGTTCATCGGCGACGCGATCATGGCCTTCTGGGGCGCGCCGTCGGCGGACCCGGACCAGGCACGCAACGCCATCGATGCGGCACTCGAGATGACCGAGGTGCTCGAGGCGTTCAAGCGCGAGGCCGGCGAAATCGGTGCGGACTTCGACATCGGCATCGGCCTGCACACCGGGCCGGCGATCGTCGGCTTCATCGGTTCCGAGCAGCGCCAGGACTACACGGCGATCGGCGACACCGTGAACCTCGCGAGCCGGATCGAGGGGCTGACCAAGGAGCACGGCCGGGTGCTGGTCTCCGCCGAAACCCGCAGCCATTGCGGGGATGCTTTTGACTTTGCTCACACCGGCTCCTATAAGGTCAAGGGTAGGTCGGCCGAGGTCGATCTCTACGTCCCGAGTCGCAGGAGGCCCGATGCGTAAAGGAATTCGAGCCCTCGCATGGCTGGCGCTGGTGGTGGCCGCGCCGCTGCTGCTTGCAGACGCCCGGCCGGGCCTGACCGTGCACGAGGCGGTGCTGCGCAGCGACCCGGCCGGCAACGCCAGCGAGGTGGCGACACTGCCGGCCGAGACCGAGCTCTCCGTATTCGAGCGCCTCGGCGGCTGGTACCGCGTGCAGGCGGATGCCGGCGCCGGCTGGCTGCGCCTCGCCTCGCTGCGCTTCCCGAGCACCGAGCTCGGCGCGGCCGACAGCGGTGTCGACCTGATCCTCAACTCGATGCGCACCGGCACCTACGCCGGCTCTTCGGGCACCACCACCGGCGTGCGTGGCCTCGATGCCAGCGACATCGACAACGCCTCGGCCAGCGAGGCGCAGCTCGAGAAGCTCGAGACGCTCGCCAGCAGCGCTGATGCCGGCCGCGCGCTCGCCGCCGCAGGTAACCTCAAGCCGGTCGACATCGCCTACCTCGAGCCGGCCGGCGAGGCTGACGAGAGACTGCTCGAGCAGACCCGCAGCGCGCGCAGCCAGGCCGAGGTCGAGGCCGTGAAGAAGGCCGAGGAGGGGACCTGCTACGGCGACGGCTGCGACCCCGACATCCCGTTCATGGGTGGAGACTGAACGATGCGCCAAGCGGTACGCACCCTGGTCCTGGCGTTCGGCCTGCTGCTCGGCAGCGGCCTGGCGCAGGCGTTCAACCTCGACCTCGGCAAGCTGGTCGACATCGCCAAGCAGGCCAGCAACATGGGCGAGATCGACGAGGAGCGCGAGCGCTACATCGGCGGTGACATGGCCGCCAAGCTGCTCGGCGCCGCGCCGCTGCTCGACAACGCAGACCTGCAGAAGTACGTCAACGATCTCGGCCAGTGGCTCGCGCTGCAGACCGACCGCTCCGGTCTGAAGTGGCGCTTCGGGGTGCTCGATACCAACGACATCAACGCCTTCGCCGCGCCGGGCGGTTACGTCTTCGTCACCGCCGGGCTGCTTGGCCGACTGCAGAACGAGGCGGAACTCGCCGCGGTAATCGCGCACGAGATCGGTCACGTGGTGCGCAAGCATCACCTCGTCGCGATCCAGGACCAGGCGGGCTCCAACATCCTCACCAACGTCATGTCGATCGCCGCTGACCAGGACGAGAACAGCGCCGAGTGGAACATGCTGATCGACGCCGGCAGCGACCTCTACACCAAGGGGTTGAGCCGGGACGACGAGATGGATGCGGACCTGGTCGGCGTCGTGATCCTGGCCCGCGCCGGCTACGACCCCTACGCGCTGGCCGCGGTGCTGCAGCGCCTCGGCGGCGTCAACCCCAGCGATTCGACACTGGCGCTGATGACCAAGACCCACCCGGCTCCCGACGAGCGCCTGCTGGTGCTGCTGGCCGCGATGGGCGACCAGCTCGATAGCTACGCGTCCCAGCCGCAGCTCGAGGCGCGCTTCCGCAAGCGGGTCTCCGGCGAGGGGTAGCCGGTCGGCTGACAAAAAAAGCCCCGGTGAGAGGGGTCCCACCGGGGCAGCTTCCCACCCACCGGCTGGGGAGGCCGGTGGTGACACCCGCATCAGGGAGGGAGATAGCGGGTGAACGCCGTTGCGAGCGTTCGCCTTTAGAGACCCTGACAGGTCGTGAAAGTTCCCGCTCCAGGGGGTCAGTGCGCCTCGTCCCAGTTGCCGCCGACGCCGACGTCGACCAGCAGCGGCACGCTGAGTTCGGCGGCCCCGGCCATCGCCTCGACCACCCCCGCGCGCACCGTATCGACGGCCTCCTCGGCCACCTCGAACACCAGCTCGTCGTGCACCTGCATGATCATCCGCGCCGGCAGTCCGCTGTCGGCCAGCCAGCGCGAGGTGCGCAGCATCGCGCGCTTGATGATGTCGGCCGCGGTGCCCTGCATCGGCGCGTTGATCGCGGCGCGCTCGGCGGCCTGGCGGCGCTGGCCGTTGCGCGCGCTGATCTCCGGCAGGTGCAGGCGCCGGCCGAACAGCGTCTCGACGTAGCCCCGCTCGCGCGCGGCCACGCGGGTCGCCTCCATGAACGCCTGCACGGCCGGGTAGCGGTCGAAGTAGCGCGCGATGTAGTCACGTGCCGAGCCCTGGTCGATGCCGAGCTGGCGGGCGAGGCCGAACGCCGACATGCCGTACATCAGGCCGAAGTTGATCGCCTTCGCCGCGCGCCGCTGGTCCGACTCGACCGCGTCGAGCGGCGTGCCGAACACCTCAGCCGCGGTGGCACGGTGGATGTCCGCGCCGGAGGCGAAGGCGTCGCGCAGCCCCGGGTCGCCGGAGAGATGGGCCATGATGCGCAGCTCGATCTGCGAATAGTCGGCGGCCAATAGGACATTCCCTTCCGGAGCGACGAAGGCGCGCCGAATGCGCCGCCCCTCGTCGGTACGCACCGGGATGTTCTGCAGGTTCGGGTCCGACGACGACAGGCGCCCGGTGCTGGCCACGGCCTGGTGGTAGGAGGTGTGCACCCGGCCGGTGTCGGGATCGATGCGCTCCGGGAGGCGGTCGACGTAGGTCGACTTGAGCTTCGCCAGCGAGCGGTGTTCGAGGATCAGCGCCGGCAGCGGGTAGTGCAGCGCGAGCTCCTGCAGCACCGACTCGGCGGTCGACGGTTGCCCCTTGGGCGTCTTCTCCAGCACCGGCAAGCCCTGGCGCTCGAACAGGATCTCCTGGAGCTGCTTCGGCGAGCCGAGGTTGAAGACGCCGCCGGCCTCGTCGTGGGCGCGGCGCTCGATCTCGGCCATGCGCTCGGCCAGCTCGTGGCCCTGGGTCAGCAGCTGGCCGGTGTCGATCAGCACGCCGGTGCGTTCGATCTCCGAGAGCACCTCGACCAGCGGCATCTCGACCTCGTCGTAGAGCGTGCGCAACGCGGTCTCGGCCTCGAGCCGTGGCCACAGGTGGCGGTGCAGGCGCAGCGTGACGTCGGCGTCCTCGGCCGCGTAGGGTGCCGCGTCGTCGATCGCCACCTGCGAGAAGGGGATCTGCTTGGCCCCC